>NZ_JALQEB010000010.1:0-200439 GCF_023630905.1 Caballeronia sp. ATUFL_F1_KS4A
CTATCGCCGATTCCGAAGAACCAGCCGCACTCGCCATCAAGCGCCCACACTTATCGGCTGTTAGTTTTTAAAGAGCACATCGCAAGACAAGCCTTACTTCAACTTCCGTCTTGCGTCGCTGCATCAGCAGCAGAGAAACGAGATTATGAAGAACGTTTCGGTTCGTGTCAACAAGAATTCGAAGTTTCTTTTTCTTGCCGATCCGCGCCCGGAGCCTTCTACAACCTACCCCCGAGCACACCGCCGATACCGCCCTCTCCCGCTTCCTTCGCGTTCATCGAATCGCGAAGGAACGGAATTCTAGTGAGCGAATCCCGACACCGCAAGGGGATGCAAAGAAATTATCGTGGCGCTCCAAGTCACCCTGCACTCTCCTCCGATCGACGTGTTGCAACGCCGCACGATAAAAGCATCGCCCGAGCGACTACAATCAAAGGTTCACCGCACTAATTCACTCTAGTATCTATATGCGCTCGCGAATCGCAAAACGTATTCCCCCAGATGCAGACAAGCTCGTCAGCCTCTCCCTCGCGCTTTTCGCGTCCGGCAGCCGTGTCGAGGACCGCTTCTGGGAAGCTCGCCTCGACACGCTCATCGCCAAACTCGTGCGCAACGGCAATCAGACGACGCTCGACGCCGCGCTCGACCATCTGCAGCAGAATCATCCGGACGCCTACGGCGCGCTCGCCGATATGGCCGAGACGCACAGCGAGTCGTTCAGATTCGACATCGAAGGCGCACCGCATGAAGCCTTGCTCATTGCCGCGCCGGTGCTCGCGTGGACGCGCTACGCGATTCCATCGGGCTCGCTCAAGGGCGATGCCGTCGACGCACTGCGCACGCAGATGCAGGCTCATGTGCTCGCAGCCGATGCCCGGGTAGCCGTCGCGCCCTATCTGTACAGCATCGATCAGTTGCCACGCCACCATGTGGATACGTCGCGCCTCGCGCAACAGTTGCTGCAGACGGTGACGAGCGGCAGCGTCGCACGTCTGAATCTGTCGGACCTCCCGGAAACCTCGCCGATTCTCGCGGACCCGCGATTTCTATTGGCGCTGGTCGTCGTACCGGCCGGTGCGGCGTTCTTTCGCTGGCAGGAAGACGAAAACGGCAGCCGCGTGGAGCGCGGTCAATGCCTCGAACAGTGGGCCGCGCAAGGCGGACCGAGCTTCGCGGCAATTCTGCCGGGCTGCGAGTTCGAGTGCTTGCTTCCTGACGCCTACTACTCCGCCTGCCGCGACGCCGACGAGCAGGTGCGTCCGCACACCGTACGTACCGCCGTCCGATATCTGTTCGATACGCTCGGCACCGCGCCCCAGGACTTGCGCGCGGTCATCGCGGGCTTCGGCGAGCGGCGCATCGACGAATACCGCATCGGCTTTACACGTCGCGGCAGCAACGATGTGATCTACGGCGTCGTGTGGCCGCTCTACGGCCGCGAGAACGGGGAACTCGGAATGGACGAGGATCCGGTCGATCTCGAGGGCGCCAATGGACCGGTGGAAGAAATCGTCGAGTTGCTGAAGAAGACAGGTGTCTCTGACGTACGCCGCCATGCGGGACGCTTCGAACCGGAGTTCTGCGACGACTGCGGCGTGCCGCTCTATGCCGATCCGCTCGGCGAGATCGTCCACGCTGAAATGCCGGAAGACGCTGATCCTGCGCAGCCACATTTCCATTAACGATGCTCGATAGCAGCTATTTACGCCAAAAAGAACCCCGCCGCGTGCGGGGTTTTGTGTATTTATGCCTATGCCATTCGGATAGGGGGCCAAATCACCTTAAATTTGTCAACATACCGACTGGCGCCGATGCAAACCGGCGCCGAGTTCCGAAGCCGGTAGGCGACGGTGTATTGACAAGAGGTGAAGCATGATAATCAACATCATTGGTTCCGACGCAGAACGCCGGGCGGGCCTTAAAACATTGCTGCGCCGCGTTGCGCGCCAAGCGCAATTCATCGAGGCGAAGGATTGGAGACAAGCCCGTTCCGCCTTGAAGCGCTCCTCCCCTGACATGATCGTGATCGACTGGGCGCCCGAACTGCGCACCGGCGACCTGCAGATCCTGCTCGACGACGCCCCAGATGTGCCAGCGGCCATCATGGTCGACCGTTGCGGCGCCGCGCTGGTCTACGCGCTGATGAGCGTCGGCGCAATGGGCGTGATCCCGCGCGCCCTCGATCCCATCCTGATACTCCGCGCGCTGGAGATGGTCCTCGTCGGTGGACATTACATTCCGCCGGACGTGGTCGACCCGGAACTGACGCTTGAGCTCACCAACCGCCGCATTCGAAACAGTGCCAAGCTGCCGAAGATTCGCCATCATCCGACGCTGTCACCGCGACAACAGCAGATCATGCGCTGCGTGCACATGGGCAGCACGAACAAGATGATCGCGAAGACGCTCGGTATCAGCGAAGGCACGGTGAAAATCCACCTTGCAAGTATCTTCCAGCAGCTGGGCGCGACAAATCGCGCGGCCGCGGTCGCGATCTACAACGGCGTGCAGAATTCGCATCTCGAGATTCTGCGCAGCGGAGGCGAGAAACCGGTGCGCGTCGTATCGGGCCAGCCAGGCGTGATTCCGCTGCGCCGGCCGCGGACGCGCTATCCGTCGCTTCTCGACAACGATGCGGCCGCGCTGCCGATGGCCGCCGAGCCTGAATCAACGTTCTAGCAACAAACGAGGCAAACGGGTCCGTCCTTTGCGCACACGTTTTACGCGCAACGAGTAATATGCAAGGCATGGGGTTCTTCTACACACCGCTACCGCTTTGGCTAACCGTCGGCAGCTGGATCGCCGCCGCGGGGCTGCTCGCGCTCGCAATGCTGCAGCGTCCGTTCGCTCGCCTGCAGGACGCCACGCTGCAAAACGTGTGGCTTGGCGTCATCGTCGCGATCTCGGTGCTATGGGCATGCAACGCATGGTTCGATGACGGACCCGTCATCCATCTATTGGGCGCAACGTTGATGGTCACGCTGTTCGACTGGCGGCTCGCGCTCATCGGCACGGCCGCGACCACGGGTCTCGCGGCCGTCGTGCTCGATGCATCGTGGCTGTCGGTCGCGACCACCTATCTTCTCTTCGGCGCAGTGCCCGTCGCTGTGTCGACATTGCTGCAGCGCTTGAGCAACCTATGCTTGCCGCGCAATCTCTTTACCTTCATCGCCGGACACGGGTTCATCACGTCGGCGGTTGCGGTGGCCGCCGCTTGTGGCGCGACCGTCGGGCTCGAGATGGCGCTTGCCGGCGGCCCGGTCATCGTGCCTCCGGCATTCACGCGCGGCTCGCTGCTGCTGGGCGCCGGCGAGGCGCTCTTCACGGGCCTGCTCACCATATTGATCACGGTGTACAAGCCCGCCTGGATCACCACCTATGACGTGCGCCGCTATCGCCTGGACCGCGGCCCGCGCGTCTAGGTTGCGCGAAACGTATCAATTCACTGCTACTGGCGGAGTCGGATATCGGACTCCGGGCGATGGGTACACGCACAAAGTACGATAAGATTGAACTCCCTCCCCACACGGCGCATCTTACTTGCCCGTGTCTTCTTAGCGCCAGACTTGATGGAAAGTAACTTCGCACCGCGCCGGCTCCTGCGGCTCGTCGGCCGGTTGGCGGTATGTGCATCGTTGGCATGCGCCGTGTCCGCTTTTGCCGATTCGCTCGACGAGCGCAACGAACTGATTCACCACTTCGTCACCGATTTCAAAGCCAACCCGCTCGTCGCGGATTGCGCTGCACATGGCAACTTCATCGCCAGCACGTCGTCGGCGTTCGATCACGTCGAATTTCCGCCTGCCTCGTTCGATGCCTCGCATTCCGCGATCGAGCCGTGGAACGATTCGTTCGACGAGAAGAAGCAGCGAATCAAAGTGGACAATGTCGTGACCGTCGAAGGTCAAGGCATGCCGAAGGACGGCGGGAACGATCCCACTCCGCTCAAGTTCCGCTGCGGTTATGTCGGCAGTCAGATGCTCGCTTTCGGCTGGAACGATCCCGTCCCGCCATTGCGCGCGCGCGCTGAACCTCGCTCGACGCACGCCACGAAGGGCAAGCACGGCGCGAAGACGAAGGCGTCGTCGGGTAAGTCGAAGAGCACGTCGAAGTCCTCGACCAAGTCGACGAAAAAGACCACCAAGAAGCACTAGCTCCCTTCGTCCTGCGACGAAGACACGACAAAAAAGGGCGTGGCTGCATGAAGCGGCCACGCCCTTTTCACATCGGCGGCAAGTCGGCGGCGCTCAGGCGCCGAACGCCTGCAGATGCCACAGAATGGCTTGCAGCATCGATGCGCCGAGCGCCGCGCTGCGCGCGCCGTTCCAGCCGACGCTCTCGTCGGGCAGATTCGCGTTGTCCTTGAACGGCATCTCGAGCGTAAGCGACAGGCATTTATACTCGTTGCCGATGTACTTCGATGCGAGCTTGAGCGCATCTGTCTGATACTTGCTCGACTCGTAGCCGTGGACGTCCTGGAAATCCGGGCTCGCCTGCTTGAAGAAATCGACGAACGCCTTCTGCTCCTTCGCCTGCTGCTCGGTGAAGCCCGGCAGCATCTCCGAGCCCGCGACGAACACGTACGGAATGGCTTCGTCGCCGTGGATATCGAAGAACAGGTCGCAGCCCGTCTCCTCGATCGCCTCGCGCACGACCAGCACTTCCGGACTGCGTTGCGCGCTCGGCTCCATCCATTCGCGGTTGAGGTTCGCGCCCGCCGCGTTGGTGCGCAGATTGCCGAGCACGCTGCCGTCCGGATTCATGTTCGGCACGATATGGAAAATGGCCCGCTCGAAGAGCGCGCGCGCCACCGGATCGCCCGCCCAGTCGCCGAAACCGGCGAGACGCTTCACGAGTCCTTCGACGAACCATTCCGCCATCGTCTCGCCCGGATGCTGACGCGCGATGATCCAGACTTTCTTCTTCGGCTCGGCGTCGCCGAAATCCGGGATGCCGAGCGACAGCACCGATATCGGGCGGCCCTGAACCGTGCTGCCGAGCTCGGTCAGCGTCGCGAGCGGCATCTGCTGGACCGCGCCGAGAAACTCCGAGTGGCGCTCTTCGCTGTACGGCTCGAAGTACGCGTAATAGATGCGATCGAAGTCAGGCGTGTGATCGATCTTCATCACCTGCCCGTCGTACTCCGTCGACACGCGGAACCAGTTCACGCGGTCGTAACTGGCGACCGCTTCATAGTCGCGCCAGCCTTCGGGAAACGCGCACTGCGCCGCGTTCTCGAAGGTCATCACGAGACGCTCGCCGCGCGCGCCCGACACGCGGAAATAGAACCATTGCGCGAAATCCGCGTGCGAATCGGGACGAATGCGCAGGCGAATGTCGGCGGGATCGTCGGCGTTGAGGACTTCGATCGCGCCCGCGTCGAAGTTGCTTGAGATAGAGAGAGTCATCTGCGTTTCCTTGCGTGCTTGCCGCGTGGATCTCAGTCCGCGACGCGGCGACGAAATACATAGGTCGTGTCGTTCGATGCTTTTGCATCGAATTTGTAGCCTTCGCTGTCGAAGCCCTTGAGCGCTTCCGGTTCGTCGATGCGGTTCTCGACCGCATAACGCGCCATCATTCCGCGCGCGCGCTTCGCATGAAAGCTGATGATCTTGTAGCGCCCGCCCTTCCAGTCCTCGAACACGGGCGAGATGACCGGAGCCGCCAGCAGCTTCGGCTTGACCGACTTGAAATATTCCTCCGACGCGCAATTCACGAGCACCCGCGCGCCGCGCTGCCTCTGCAACTGCTCGTTGAGCGCCGCCGTAATGCGCTCGCCCCAGAAAGCGTAGAGGTCTTTGCCGCGCGCATTCGGAAACTTCGTGCCCATTTCGAGCCGATACGGCTGCAGCAAATCGAGCGGCCGCAACAAACCATACAGCCCCGACAGCACGCGCACATGATTTTGCGCGAAATCGAGATCGCCGGCAGACAGCGACTTCGCGGCAAAGCCTTCGTACACGTCGCCGTTGAACGCGAGCACCGCCTGCTTGGAATTGTTCGTGTCGAAGGTCTTCGACCAGTCCGCGTAACGCTGGAAGTTCAGCGCCGCGAGCGGGTCCGAAATGCTCATCATGCCGCCGATCTGCTGCGGCGAAAGTTCGCGCAGTCCGTCGATCAGTTCCGCGGCGTCATCGACGAATTGCGGCAGCGTGTGCTTCTTGATATGGGCAGGCGTCTCGTAGTCGAGCGATTTGGCGGGCGAGAGAACGATTATCATGGAGGCTCGCCGGCACGCCGCCGGCGATCATTGGCATAAACCCCTGATTGTATCGAATGGACAATTCCGCCGCGCCGCAGCCTGGCTCCACGCGCGTGGTGCTCGATTCGAATGTGTGGATCGACATCCTCGTATTCGACGACCCCGCCACGCGTCCGATTCACGCCGCACTCGTTGCCCGCACGCTCGAAGCGCTCATCGACGAGCGCTGTCTCAGGGAACTCACGCGCGTGCTCGACTATCCGCAATTCGTGCGAATGGACGTCGACAAGACCGCCGCGCTCGCGAGCGTCGCGCGCCTGTCGACGCTCGTGGCCGCGACCATCGACGAAAACGGGCGTCCGCTGCCCCAATGCAAGGACCGCGACGACCAGAAGTTTCTCGAACTCGCGCACGCATCGGGCGCACAGTGGCTCGTATCGAAAGACCGCGCGGTGCTGAAGCTCGCGCGGCGCGTCGCGCGCGATTTCACGTTTCGCATCGCCGAGCCGAAGCCGTTCGTCATCGAATTCGAGGCACAGGCGGCCATCGGCTGACGGTGTCTTAAAATAGTCGCGAGCCAAATTCAACGCCCATCCGACCATGAACACGACGCACGAATTGCCGCCGACACCGCCCGAACTTTCCTTCCCGTCGCGTCTGCCCAACGTGGGCACGACCATCTTCACCGTGATGAGCGCGCTCGCCACGCAAAAAGGCGCGGTGAATCTCGGCCAGGGCTTCCCCGATTTCGATTGCGACGCCCGCATCGTCGATGCCGTCGCGGCCGCCATGCGCGACGGCCACAATCAATATCCGCCGATGGCGGGCGCCGCGCCGTTGCGCCAGGCGATCGCGCGCAAGATCGACGCGTTCTACGGCCGCGCGTATAACCCCGACACCGAAATCACCGTGACCGCCGGCGCGACGCAGGCGCTGCTCACGGCGATCCTGTGCTGCGTGCATCCGGGCGATGAAGTCATCGTCATCGAGCCAATGTACGACAGCTATGTGCCGTCGATCGAACTCGCGGGTGGCAAGCCGGTGTTCGTGTCGCTCGAAGCGCCCGACTACGGGCTGCCCTTCGACAAGATCGCCGCCGCGATCACGCCGAGGACGCGCCTCATCATGATCAACACGCCGCACAATCCGACCGGCCGCGTGTGGCGCGCGGAGGACATGAAGAAGCTCGAAGAGATCGTTCGCGACACCAATGTGCTGATCGTCTCCGACGAAGTCTACGAGCACATGGTCTACGACGGCGCGCCGCACGAAAGCGTGTCGCGCTATCCGGAGCTGGCGAAACGCAGCTTCGTCGTGTCGAGCTTCGGCAAGACGTTTCATGTGACCGGCTGGAAAGTCGGCTATGTGGCCGCGCCCGCCGCGTTGACGGCCGAATTCCGCAAGGTGCATCAGTTCAACGTGTTCACCGTGAACACGCCGATGCAGATCGGTCTCGCGCATTATCTCGAAGACCCGAAACCGTATCTCGAACTGCCCGCGTTCTATCAGAAGAAGCGCGATTTCTTCCGCGAAGGTCTCGCGAAGACGCGCTTCTCGCTGTTGCCGTCCGAAGGCACTTACTTCCAGTGCGTCGATTATTCGAAGATCAGCGACATGCCCGAAGCCGAGTTCTCGCAATGGCTCACGAGCGAGATCGGCGTCGCGGCGATTCCCGTTTCGGCGTTCTATCACGAGAGCCATGAATCGGGCGTCGTGCGCTTCTGCTTCGCGAAGAAGGAAGAAACGCTCGCACTCGCGCTGGAACGTCTCGCGAAGCTTTGAACCGCGGCGCACGCGCCATAACCGCCACAACGAGGAGTCGAACGGAACATGAGTACGCAAGACTTCAAGATCGAAACGCTCGGCATCGTCGGCAGCGGCGCGATGGGGCGCGGCATCGCGCAGATCGCGGCGCTCGGCGGGCTCAGCGTGCGCATCTACGATACGAATCCGAAAGCGCTCGCTGCGGCGCGCGAGTATCTGTCGGACACGTTCGCGAAGCTCATCGCGAAAGGCAAGCTCAAGGAAGCCGACGCGCACGCGGCGCTCGCGCGCATCCGCGATGCGGGCGACACGGGCGAGCTCTCCGATTGCGACGCCATCGTCGAGGCGATCGTCGAGAACCTCGACCTCAAGCGCGAACTGTTTCGCGAGCTCGAAGCCGTGGTCGGCGAGCGCTGCATTCTGGCGTCGAACACGTCGTCGCTTTCGATCACCGCGATCGCCGCCGGATGCGCGCATCCCGAGCGCGTCGCGGGCTTTCACTTCTTCAACCCGGTGCCGTTGATGCGCGTCGTCGAAGTCATCGACGGACTGCGCGGCGACCCGCGCGCAGGCGACGCATTGATGGACCTCGCGCGCCGCATGGGTCATACGCCCGTGCGCGCGAAGGACATGCCGGGCTTCATCGTCAATCACGCCGGGCGCGGCATGAACACCGAAGGCCTGCGCGTGGCGAGCGAAGGCGTCGCGAGCTTCGCGGAAATCGACCGCATCATGCGCGAGCAGGCAGGCTTTCGGCTCGGACCGTTCGAGCTGCTCGATCTCACCGCGCTCGATGTATCGCATCCGGTGATGGAGTCGATCTATCACCAGTTCTATGAGGAGCCGCGCTTCAAGCCGTCGCCGATCACGGGCACGCGGCTCGCGGGCGGGCTCATCGGGCGCAAGGCAGGCGAAGGTTTTTATCGCTATGTCGATGGCAAGCAGGACGTGCCGCCCGAACCCGCCGCGCCGACCGAACTGCCGACGCGCGTGTGGATCAGCCGCGCATCGCACGAAGGACGCGAGCAAGTGCTGAAGCTGATCGCCAAATGCGATTGCTCGGTGCACATCGACGCGGGCCACACGCCGGAGCCGGATTCGCTCATCATCGTGACGCCGCTCGGTTTCGATGCGACCACCGCCGCGGTCAACGAGCATCTCGATGCGACGCGCGTCGTCGCCGTCGATACGCTCTTCCCGCTCGATACGGTCGCGCGCCGCACGATCATGACGACGCCCGCGACCTCGCCCGAGATGCGCGACGCCGCGCACGCCCTCCTCGCTTTCGACGGCGTGCCGGTCTCCGTGATCCGCGATTCGACCGGCTTCGTCGCGCAACGCGTCGTCGCGACGATCGTCAATATCGGCTGCGATATCGCGCAGCAAGGCATCGCGACGCCCGAGGACATCGATCTCGCCGTGATGCTCGGCCTGGGCTATCCGCAAGGTCCGCTCGCGCTCGGCGATACGCTCGGCGCGACGACGATCCTCACGATCCTGCGTAACATTTGCACCGCGCTCGGCGATCCGCGCTACCGGCCCTCGCCGTGGCTCACGCGGCGCGCGCAGCTCGGACTTTCGCTTACCCATACCGAGGAGCTCAGATGAGCGCCGAACTTCTGACAGACCGTCCCGCGGGCAGCGACACCACGCTCGTGCTCAAGTTGTCCAATCCCGGCGCGCGCAACGCGCTGCATCCGGACATGTACGCGGCCGGCATCGAGGCGTTGAACACGGCGGAGCGCGACAACAGCGTGCGCGCGATCGTGCTGACCGGCGCGGACAACTTCTTCTGCGCGGGCGGCAATCTGAATCGCCTGCTGGAAAACCGCGCGAAGGATCCGTCGGTGCAAGGCGAAAGCATCGATCTGCTGGCGGAATGGATCAGCGCGTTGCGCTCATCGACGAAACCGGTCATTGCCGCCGTCGAAGGCGCGGCGGCCGGCGCGGGTTTCTCGCTCGCGCTCGCGTGCGATCTGATCGTCGCCGCCGATGACGCCCGATTCGTCATGTCGTATGCACGCGTCGGCCTGACGCCCGATGGCGGCGCATCGTGGTTTCTGTCACGCACGCTGCCGCGCACGCTCGCGAGCGAAGTGCTGCTCGAAGCGAAGCCGATCGGCGCGGCGCGGCTGCATGAAGTCGGCGTCGTGAACCGGCTGACGAAGAAAGGCATCGCGCTCGATGCGGCTATCGCGTGGGCCGACGATCTCGGCAGCGTGTCGCCGAAAGCGATGGCGCGCATCAAGTCGCTCATCAACGCCGCCGAGCTGCAGCCGCTCGCCGCGCATCTCGACATGGAGCGCGACAGTTTCGTCGATGCGCTGCATCACGGCGACGCGCTCGAAGGCATCACCGCGTTCCTCGAAAAGCGCCAGCCGAACTATCGCTAAGCTCATGGCTCACTACGAATTGCCGAAGCGCCGGCGCATCTTTCTGATGCGTCATGGAGACGTCACCTATTTCGACGACAGCGGCCGCGCGATCGATCCCGAAAGCGTGCCGCTCAACGAGCGCGGACGCGAGGAAGCGAGCGCCGCGGGCCGCGAGTTCGCCGCGCAGAACGTGCGCTTCGATCGCGTGATCGCGAGCGGATTGCCGCGCACGATCGAAACCGCGCAACGCGTGCTCGACGCGACGGGGCAAAGCATCGACATCGAAGTGTGGCCCGAGTGGCAGGAAATTCGCGGCGGCAAGCTGAAGGATCTGACGGTGTCGGACATCGAGCGCGCGTTTCTCTCGGTGTTCGATGGCGTCGTGCCGGAAGAGACGCAATTCCTCGGCGGCGAAACCATCGGCGAATTGCTCGACCGCGTGCTGCCTGCGGTCGCGCGTCTGCGTGAAGATCGATCGTGGGACACGGCGCTGCTCGTGCTGCACGGTGGCGTCAATCGCGCGCTGCTCTCGCACGCGATCACCGCGGGCGGGCGCGCGTTCTTCGGGCATCTGTCGCAGGCGACGGGCTGCATCAACGCGCTCGATGTCGGCGACAAGCCGGCCGACTGGGTCGTGCACGCGATCAATCATTCGCCGCCCTCGCCGCTGCACGCCGACGTGCGCAATACGACGATGGAACTGCTCTACGCCCAATTCGTTCGCTACAAGGCCGGCGACATGAACTGAAAACCGCAGTCCGGAGGAGACGATGCAGAACAACGAGACGCAAAAGCAGTCCGATTTCTCCGCGTTCGAAGGAACGCGGCCCGTGCAGGACAAACAGCGTTTCGATACCGATGCGCTCGTAGCGTGGCTCGCGGCGAACGTCGATGGCTTCGACGGCCCGTTGACCATCGAACAATTTGCCGGCGGCCAGTCGAATCCGACATTCAAGCTCGTCACGCCCGCGCGCAGTTACGTGATGCGCGCGAAGCCCGGACCCGCGGCGAAACTCTTGCCGTCTGCGCATGCGATCGAGCGCGAGTATCGCGTGATGCACGCGCTCGCCGCCACCGACGTTCCCGTCGCGCGCATGCTCGCGTTATGCGAGGACGAAAGCGTGATCGGCCGCGCGTTCTATGTGATGGAGTTCGTCCAGGGCCGCGTGCTGTGGGATCAGTCGTTGCCCGGCATGACGCCCGTCGAGCGCGCCGCGATCTATGAGGAAACGAATCGCGTGATCGCAGCGCTCCATACCGTCGATGTCGAGGCCGCCGGGTTATCGGGCTACGGCAAGCCGGGCAATTATTTCGAGCGGCAGATCGGACGCTGGAGCAAGCAATACGTCGCGTCCGAAACCGAGAAGATCGACGCGATGAATCGCCTGATCGACTGGTTGCCGCGGCATATTCCCGCGTCCCGCGAACCGAAAGTCAGCGTCGTGCACGGCGACTTCCGGCTCGACAATCTCATCTTTCATCCGGCCGAGCCGCGCGTGCTCGCCGTGCTCGACTGGGAACTGTCGACGCTCGGCGATCCGCTCGCCGACTTCGCGTATCACTGCATGGCGTGGCATGTCGACCCATCGCAGTTTCGCGGCATCGCCGGACTCGACTGGGCGGCGCTCGGCATTCCCGACGAAGCCGCGTACGTGAAACGCTATTGCGAGCGCACCGGCTTCGCAATCGAAGGCGACTGGAACTTCTATCTCGCCTACAACATGTTCCGCATCGCCGCGATCCTGCAGGGCATCATGAAGCGCGTCGTCGATGGCACCGCCGCCAGCGCGCAAGCCGTCGATGCGGGCAAGCGCGCGCGGCCGATGGCCGAACTCGCGTGGACATACGCACAAAAAGTGGGGACAAGCGCATGAACTTCGACTACACGCCCAAGGTGCAGGCGTTGCGCGAGAAGCTGCTCGCTTTCTTCGACGCGCACATCTATCCCAACGAAGGCGCTTACGCCGATGAAATCGCGGCGAATCGCGCGGCTGGCAACGCGTGGATTCCGACGCGCCTCATCGAAGGCTTGAAGGAGCAAGCGCGCGCCGAGGGACTGTGGAATCTCTTCCTGCCCGCATCGGCGCGCGGCGCGGGGCTCACGAATCTCGAATACGCGCCCTTGTGCGAAATCATGGGTCGCGTGCCGTGGGCGCCCGAAGTCTTCAATTGCAGCGCGCCCGATACGGGCAACATGGAAACCATCGAACGCTACGGCACCGATGCGCAAAAAGCCCAATGGCTCGAGCCGCTGTTGCGCGGCGAAATCCGCTCGGCGTTTTTGATGACGGAGCCGGAAGTTGCGTCATCGGATGCGACGAACATCCGCTGCAGCATCGCGCGGGACGGCGACAGCTACGTGATCGACGGCCACAAATGGTGGTCGTCGGGCGCGGGCGATCCGCGCTGCAAGGTGTATATCGTGATGGGCAAGACCGACGCCGACGCGCCGAAACACGCGCAGCAATCGATGATTCTCGTGCCCGCCGATGCGAGCGGCATCACGGTGCATCGGCCGTTGAACGTCTTCGGCTACGACGACGCGCCGCACGGCCATATGGACATCACGCTCGACAACGTGCGCGTGCCCGCGACGAACATGCTGTTAGGCGAAGGATGCGGCTTCGAAATCGCGCAGGGGCGGCTCGGGCCCGGGCGCATCCATCATTGCATGCGTCTGATCGGACTCGCCGAACGCGCGCTCGAGTTGATGACGAGACGCACACTCGCGCGTGTCGCGTTCGGCAAGCCGATCGCGCAGCATGGCGTGACGCAGGAGCGTATCGCCGAGGCGCGCATCATGATCGAGCAGGCGCGGCTTCTGACGCTCAAGGCCGCGTACATGATGGACACCGTCGGCAACAAGGGCGCGCGCGGCGAAATCGCGATGATCAAGGTCGTCGCGCCGAACGTCGCGTGCCAGGTCATCGACTGGGCGATCCAGGCACACGGCGCGGGAGGCGTCTGCGACGACTTTCCGCTTGCTTATGCATATGCATCGGCGCGCACGCTGCGTTTAGCCGACGGCCCCGACGAAGTGCATCGAAATGCGATCGCGAAGCTCGAACTCGGGAAATACGCGTCAGGCGGCTGAAGCGCCTGAATCGACAGGATTGCGCAGGCCGAAAAGCGCGGCGGAATCGACGGTCAGCACGAGCTCGCCGTTCTGGTTGTGCGCTTCCCAGCGCGTCTGCACGATGCCGCGATCCGGCTTGCTCTTCGACACGCGCTTGTCGAGCACGCGCACGGTGAGGCGCACGGTATCGCCGACCCGCACGGGCTTGATCCAGCGGATGTTGTCGAGACCGGGCGAGCCCATCGAGGTCGAACCGCGCAACATGTCGCGCACGAGGATGCCCATCATCGCGGAACAGGTGTTCCAGCCGCTCGCGACGAGCCCGCCGAAATGCGACGCCTCGCCCGCCGCCTCGGAGAGATGAAACGGTTGCGGATCGTAACGCTCCGCAAATCCGACGATCTCCTCTCTCGTGAACGTGTGCGCGCCCAGCGTCACGGCGCTGCCGATTTCGAAATCCTCAAAAGCGTAGGTCATGCGTTCTCCTTTACGTGGCGGCAAATTCTGAAAACGGAGAACACGGTCGCGCAGAACGCGCGGAGGACTGGCGTCGGTGAGAAAAACTGAGGTCCATGCGCAGTGTCTCCTTCACGGCCCCTTCCGGAGCCCGAAAAGACACCGCGCAAGAACGTTACTGCGGCGGCTCTTTCAGCGCGTCCGGAACAGGCAACGGCATCACGTCGATCCCTTCTTCGAGCAGCGCGTGCGTCTCTTCGGGCGTCGTGACGCCGCGTATGTTGCGCGCCGGCGCCTCGTTGTAATGAATGCGCCGCGCCTCGTCGGCAAACCGGTCGCCCACGTTTTCGGTCTTCTCGATCAGCTCGCGCATGAATTGCAGCGCGCGCGCCTGCAATGCCGCCGCTTCAGGCGCGGCTTGCGCCTGCGCAGGCTGGGAAGCCGCCTCACCTCGCGCGGACGACAAATTCAAGCGTGGCGCGGACGGCATACGACTCACATCGGTCGCCGAGCAAACCGGACAAGCAACCAGCTTGCGCGACAATTGCGACTCGAACTCTTCGGTCGAGGCGAACCAGCCTTCGAACCGGTGATCGTGCGAGCACTTTAAATCGAGGACCTTCATGCTGATGGGGCTTCGTTGAAGTTTATCTCAAAAACGCGCTTTATGAACGGTCGTTCGCAAATCTGCAGGAATGTGCAGTGGCCGTCAAACGCTGAACTACTCATTCTAGCCGCTCGGCCCGAAGGGCGCCTTTGACGACGCAAAAACGACAAAAGCGGCCATCGAGGCCGCTTTTGCACGCATCCGTGTGACGAGCGCTCAATCCTCGATCGACTCACCAAGCTTCCACTCACCCGAGCGGATCTTCTCCAGCCAGAACACGCCGATGATCGTCTTCACGTCGCTGATGCTGCCGTCCTTCACCCAGGCCATCAACTGCGCTTCGTCGGCGACGAAAGTCTCGAGGAATTCGCCTTCGTCGAGTTTCGCATCGCCGGCATTGAGGCCGCGCGCAAGATAGATGTCGATGAACTCGGTCGAATACGAAATCACCGGATGGATTCGCGTGAGGAACGTCCATTCACGCGCGGTGTAACCCGTCTCTTCCTGCAACTCGCGTTTCGCGCACGTCAGCTCGTCTTCGTCCGGATCGAGCTTACCCGCCGGAAATTCGAGCAGCACGCGGCCCACCGGATAACGAAACTGGCGTTCGAGCAGCACGCGTCCGTCGTCGAAGACCGGGAGAATCATCACCGCGCCGGGATGCTCGACGAACTCGCGCGTCGCGTGCTTGCCATCGGGCAATTCAACGGTATCGCGTTTCAGCGTGAGGAACTTGCCCTCGTGCAGCGTGACGCTTTCGACCTTCTTTTCGATGAGGCCGTCGTCGTTACCGGGAATCGAGGAATGATCTGCCATCTTGAGCCCTGTGCTGTTGAAGCAAACAAGCCGCTGACAGCACGAAGCGGTCAGCGGCGTTTGACGAGATATTGATACGTGAAGCCCGGAAAGGCGAACACGACGAAGAGACTGAAGGTAATGGCATAGAACTGCCATTCCTGATCGAATCGGTTGCCGGCGCGCGCTTCGAGCATGAAGCCGAGCGCACCGACCACAAAGTAAAGAACGACGAGCTCGCCGATGCGAATCCACGCGCTCTTCTTCGCCGCCTTGCGTCCCGTCGACGCCGGAAGCGGCAACGGGACGATGGCGAAGAGGCGCTGATTCAGGAACGGCACGTTGGCGAGAACGAGCGCCAACAGCACGATGAACCAGCCTGCCGCCGACATTACAGCGGCAGCGTATGCGAGATCGCCGTGAGGCACGCGCTCATCAACGGACCCGGCACCAGACCGAGCACCAGAACGGCCAGGCCGTTGAACGCGAGCAGCGAGCGGTTCAGGCCGCCGGCGAGGATCGGCGATGCGTCCGTCGGCGCATCGAAGTACATCAGCTTGACGACGCGCAGGTAGTAGAACGCGCCCACGAGCGAGGTCATCACGGCGAGGACGGCGAGCCATGTGAGACCGGCGTTCATCGTCGCTTCGAGCACGGCGAGCTTCGCGTAGAAGCCGACCGTCGGCGGGATGCCGGCGAGCGAGAACATCATGATCATCATGACGAACGCGAATACCGGGCTGCGCTGATTCAGGCCCTTGAAGTCTTCGAGCATTTCGGCTTCGAAGTCGCGGCGCGCGAGCAGCATGACCACGCCGAAGGTGCCGAGCGTCGTGACGAGATAGATGATGCTGTAGAACATCGCCGAGCTGTATGCGCCCGCCGCACCCGTCAGCTTGCCGTCGACCACGCCGGCGAGCAGACCCAGCAGCACGAAGCCCATGTTCGAGATGGCCGAGTAAGCCAGCATCCGCTTGATGTTCTTCTGCACGATACCCGTGATATTGCCGACGATCAGCGACAGCGCCGCGAGGATCACGAGCATTTCCTGCCAGTCCACCGCGAGCGGCAAGAGGCCCATCACCAGGAAGCGCAGACCCCACGCGAACGCCGCGACCTTCGGTCCGCCGCCGGTGAGCAGCGTCATCGCGGTCGGCGCGCCCTGGTAGACGTCAGGCACCCACATGTGGAACGGCACCGCGCCCATCTTGAACGCCACGCCCGCAACGATGAAGATCGCGCCGAACAGCAGCACGGCGTCGTTGATGCGGCCCGAAGCGACGGTCTTCAGCACTTCGTTCAGATCGAGCGAGCCGGTCGCGCCGTAGATCATCGAGATGCCGTACAGCAGGAAGCCGGATGCGAGCGCGCCGAGCACGTAGTACTTCATCGCCGACTCGTTCGACTGCGGCACGTCCTTGCGCAGCGCGATCACCGCGTACAGCGACAGCGACATCAGTTCGAGGCCGAGATACAGCGTCAGGAAGTTGTTGCCCGAAATCATCACGCACTGGCCGAGCAGCGAAAACAGGCCGAGCAGGAAGAAGTCGCCGCGGAACAGGTCGCGGTCTTCCAGATACTTCTTCGAGTAGATGATCGACACCGCGTAGCCGAGACACACCACCGCCTTCATCGCGCTCGCGAACGGATCGACGATATACATGCGCGTGAAGAAGAAATGCGGCGTCGGGTCGAGCGCGGTGACGGCGAACCACACGCCGCAGACGATCGTCGACACGAGCGCGATCAGATACGTCGTGCCGCGGCTCTTCGGGCCGAACATCGTGTCGTTGAGCCAGGCCAGAACGACCGACGCCATCAGGACCGCGTCAGGCCAAAGAATACTCATAGAGGCGTTTTGCATGATCTTTTAGTTCCTCCGCACGACGTTACTGAGCCAGCGGCAGCTTGGACTGCGCGACGTGGGAGAGCAGGTTTGCCACGGATTCGTGCATCACGTCGGTAAAGGGCTTCGGATGCAGGCCCATGTACAGCGTGAACAGCGCAAGGATGGCGAGCATCAGGAATTCACGCCCGTTGATGTCCTTGAGCTTCGCGACGTGGTCGTTCGCGACCGCGCCGAAGTACACGCGCTTGTACATCCACAGCGTGTAGGCCGCGCCGAGGATCAGCGTGAACGTCGCGAGGAAAGCGATCCAGAAGTTGTACTTCACCGCTGCCAGAATCACCATGAATTCGCCGACGAAACCCGAGGTACCCGGAAGGCCGCAGTTGGCCATCGCGAAGAGCATCACGAATGCCGCGAACTTGGGCATCGTGTTCACGACGCCGCCGTAATCCGCGATCTGGCGCGAGTGCACGCGGTCGTACAGCACGCCGATCGAAAGGAACATCGCGCCCGATACGAAACCGTGCGAGATCATCTGGATGATCGCGCCTTCGACCGCGAGCTGGCTCGACGCACCGAACATGAAGAAGCCGAGCGTGACGAAGCCCATGTGCGCGATCGACGAATACGCGACGAGCTTCTTCATGTCGGACTGCACCATCGCGACGAGACCGATGTAGATCACCGCGATCAGCGACAGCGTGATGACCACCGGCGCGAGGAAATGGCTCGCGTCCGGCGCGATCGGCAGCGAGAAGCGCAGGAAACCGTACGCGCCGAGCTTCAGCATGATCGCCGCCAGCACGACCGAACCGCCCGTCGGCGCTTCGACGTGCGCGTCCGGCAGCCACGTGTGCACCGGCCACATCGGCACCTTCACGGCGAACGCCAGGAAGAACGCGATGAACAGCAGCACCTGCGGCGTCATGTCGAGCTTCGCGGCTTGCCACGTCGCCAGATCGAACGTGTGCGTCTGCGTGTAGAGGTACAGCAGCGCGACCAGCATCAGCAGCGAGCCGGCCAGCGTGTACAGGAAGAACTTGAACGCCGCATACACGCGGTTCGGGCCGCCCCACACGCCGATGATGATGTACATCGGAATGAGCGTGGCTTCGAAGAACACGTAGAACAGCAGGCCGTCCGCCGTCGAGAACACGCCGATCATGATGCCCGAGAGGATCAGGAACGCGGCCATGTACTGCGACACGCGCTCGGTGATCACTTCCCAGCCGGCGATCACGACGATCACCGTGATGAGCGCGGTCAGCACGACGAACCACATCGAGATGCCGTCGACGCCGAGGTGATACGTGATGTTGAAGCGCTCGATCCAGTTCGACTGTTCGACGAACTGCAGCGCGGCCGTCGACGTATCGAAGCCGGTGATGAGCGGAATCGTGACGATCAGCCCGAGCACCGAGCCGACCAGCGCGACCCAGCGCGCGGGCGCCGGGTTGCGGTCGTTACCAACTGCGAGCACGAGCAGGCCGAAAACGATCGGCAGCCAGATCGCGACACTGAGAATCGGAAAAGAGTGCATAGGATCCCTCGCCTTATTTGCCGCCGAGCGTCACAAACAGGGTCAAGAGCCCCAACATGCCGATAATCATGGCGAACGCGTAGTGATAGATGTAACCGGATTGAAGGAAGCGGATCACACCGGCGAACCAGCCCATGAACCGCGCACTGCCGTTGACGATGCCGTCGATGACGACCACATCGCCCTCTTTCCACAAGCCGCGGCCGATGGCGACAGCGCCCTTCGCGAACACGACCTCGTTGATCTTGTCGCAGTAGTACTTGTTGTCGAGCAGCACGTAGATCGGCCGGAACGTGCGCGCGACAACCGCTGGCAGGTCCGGACGCTTCATGTAGAAGAACCACGCGACGATCACGCCGAGCGCCGCGAGCCACACCGGACCCGGGGTGATGATGCCGTGCAGCGCCATCGCAATCCAGCCGTGGAACTCTTCGGCCATTTCCTTCAGGCCTTCGTGGTTCTCGGCGATGTAGATCACCTTGTCGAACACGACGCCGTGCGAGAAGAAGTCGCCGTAGATCATCGGGCCGATCATGATCGCGCCGATGATGATCGACGGAATCGCGAGCAGCACGAGCGGCAGCGTCACGACCCAAGGCGTTTCGTGCGGGACGTGAGCGTGTCCGTGACCGTGATCGTCGTGATGACCGTGCGAATCATGACCGTGGCCGTGCGCTTCCGCCTGGCCCATCGGCGAGTCGGGATGCTTCGGACCGCGGAAGCGCTCTTCGCCGTGGAACACCATGAAGTACATACGGAACGAGTACAGCGACGTGACGAACACGCTCGCGACCACCGCGAAATACGCGAAGCCCGAGCCCGCCAGATGCGAGTACTTCACGGCTTCGATGATCGAATCCTTCGAGTAGAAGCCCGAGAAGAACGGCGTGCCGATCAGCGCGAGCGAACCGATCAGCGATGTGATCCAGGTGATCGGCATGTACTTGCGCAGGCCGCCCATGTTGCGCATGTCCTGATCGTGGTGCATGCCGATGATGACCGAGCCCGCGCCGAGGAACAGCAGCGCCTTGAAGAACGCGTGCGTGCCGAGGTGGAACACGGCGACCGGATACGCCGAGACGCCGAGCGCGACCGTCATGTAGCCGAGCTGCGAGAGCGTCGAGTACGCGACCACGCGCTTGATGTCGTTTTGCACGACGCCGAGGAAGCCCATGAACAAGGCCGTGATCGCGCCGATGACCGTCACGAACGAAAGCGCCGCATCCGAATGCTCGAAGAGCGGCGACATGCGCGTCACCATGAAGATGCCGGCCGTCACCATCGTTGCCGCGTGGATCAGCGCGGAGATCGGCGTCGGGCCTTCCATCGAGTCGGGCAGCCAGACGTGCAGCGGGAACTGCGCCGACTTGCCCATCGCGCCGATGAAGAGGCAAATGCACGCGACCGTCAGCAGACCCCATTGCGTGCCGGGGAACGTCATCGTCGCGAGCTTGTCGCCCTGCGCGAACACGTCGCCATAGTTCAGCGAACCGGCGAACGCGAGCAGCAGGCCGATGCCCAGCAGGAAGCCGAAGTCGCCCACGCGGTTCACGATGAACGCCTTCATGTTGGCGTAGATCGCGCTCTCACGCGTGAAGTAGAAGCCGATCAGCAGGTACGACACGAGGCCCACCGCTTCCCAGCCGAAGAACAGCTGCAGGAAGTTGTTGCTCATGACGAGCATCAGCATCGAGAACGTGAAGAGCGAGATGTACGAGAAGAAGCGCTCGTAGCCGACTTCCTCGTCCGCCATGTAGCCGATGGTGTAGATGTGCACCATCAGCGAGACGAAGGTCACGATGACCATCATCATCGCCGTGAGCGAGTCGACCAGGAAGCCGACTTCCATCTTCAGCGTGCCGACGCTCATCCATTCGTAGATGGTCGCGTTGAAGCTCGCGCCGTGCATCACGTCGTTGAAGACGATCGCCGAAAGAATGAACGAGATGAAGACGCCGAGGATCGTGACGCGATGCGCGCCCTTGCGCCCTACCCATTTCGCGAACAGCCCCGCGATCAGACAGCCGGCAAGCGGCGCCAGCGGAACCGCGAGCAGGAGGTTTTCATTGAGTGTCGTGGACATAACAGCCTAGCCTGAAATTAACCTTTGAGCTGATCGAGGTCCTCGACGTTGATCGTGTCGAGGCTACGGAACAGGGTCACGAGAATCGCGAGACCGATCGCGGCTTCAGCGGCGGCGACGGTCAGCACGAAGAACACGAAGATCTGGCCGTGCACGTCGCCCAGATAGTGCGAGAACGCGACGAAATTGGTGTTCACCGCGAGCAGCATCAATTCGATGGCCATCAGGATGATGATGACGTTGCGGCGGTTCAGGAAGATGCCGACGATGCTGATCGCAAAGAGGATCGCACCGAGCACGAGGTAATGGGCAAGACTCAACATATTCGATTTCTCCTTCGCGCTCAGCCCTTGTTGTCGACCGTGCCCGCGCCGATGTTGCCGGTCACGGCAGGTTCCGTGGAGGCGTCGGGCGCCTGCGTTTCGGCCTGCATCTTCACGAGGCGCACGCGGTCTTCGCGGCGCACCTTGACCTGCTGGCTGACGGTTTGGGTCTTCTTGTCCTTCTTGTCGCGGATCGTGAGCGAGATCGCCGCGATGATCGCAACCAGCAGCACGAGGCCGGCGATTTCGAACGCGAAGATGTAGTCGGTGTAGATGACCTTGCCGATCAGTTGCGTGTTCGACATCGCCGCTGCGCCCGTCACCGCCGTCGACGTTTCGGGTGTGATCGTGCCGCCGTAGCCGTGCCAAAGGATCAGCGCGGTCTCGATCACGATGATCGCGCCGACGATGCTCGCGAGCGGCACGAAGCGCCTGAAATCCTTGCGCAGGACATCGATGTTGATGTCGAGCATCATGACCACGAACAGGAACAGCACCATCACGGCGCCGACATATACGAGAACCAGCAGAATCGCGAGGAATTCGGCTTGCAGCAGCATCCAGATCGCGGCCGCGTTGAAGAACGCGAGCACGAGGAAGAGCGCGGACGACACCGGGTTGCGCGAAGTGATCACCTTCAGCGCGGAAACGACCAGCAGCAGCGCGAAGATATAGAACAGTACGGTTGTGAATTCCATGATTACCGGTTCATCGTTAGGCCATCATCAGGCATGGTGTGTCGGCGCTTTCGGACAAGAGCCGCCCTCGGCGCGCGCCGCAGTGTGCCAAACAGCAACAACAAAATCGCTACGGTGCGATGCCGGAACATGAGGCTCGGGCATCGGACGCATATCAACGATAAGGCGCGTCGGCCGCCTTCGATGCGGCGATTTCCGTTTCGTAGCGATCGCCCACCGCAAGCAGCATGTCCTTCGTGAAATACAGGTCGCCGCGCTTTTCGCCGTGATATTCGAGGATGTGCGTTTCGACGATCGAATCGACCGGGCAGCTCTCCTCGCAGAAACCGCAGAAGATGCACTTGGTCAGGTCGATGTCGTAACGCGTGGTGCGACGGGTGTTGTCCGCGCGCGTTTCCGATTCGATCGTGATCGCCATCGCCGGGCACACCGCTTCGCACAGCTTGCAGGCGATGCAGCGCTCTTCGCCGTTCTCATAGCGGCGCAGCGCGTGCAGACCGCGAAAACGCGGGGAGATCGGCGTCTTTTCTTCCGGGAACTGCACCGTGATCTTGCGCTGGAACGTGTAACGTCCCGTCAGCGCAAGACCCTTGAGCAACTCGGTCAGGAAGAAGGTCTTAAAGAAGTTCTGAATAGCATTCATGATGTTTTCGTCCGCGCTCGCTTACTTCCAGATGTTGAGCGGCGACATGATCCAGAAACCGACCACGACCACCCAGATCACCGACACCGGCAGGAACACCTTCCAGCCCAGGCGCATGATCTGGTCGTAGCGGTAACGCGGGAATGTCGCGCGCGCCCAGATGAAGACCGACAGCAGCAGGAAAACCTTGAAAACGAACCAGAATACGCCCGGAATGAACGACAGGAAGCCGAACGGTGCATCCCAGCCGCCGAGGAACAGCGTCGCTGCGATCGCCGAGATCACGATCATGTTGATGTACTCGGCGAGGAAGAACAGCGCGAACGCCATGCCCGAGTAATCGATCATGTGACCGGCGACGATTTCCGATTCGCCTTCCACCACGTCGAACGGGTGACGGTTCGTTTCCGCGATGCCCGAGATGAAGTACACGACGAACATCGGCAAAAGTGGCAGCCAGTTCCACGACAGGAAGTTGATGCCCCAG
Source organism: Caballeronia sp. ATUFL_F1_KS4A (assembly GCF_023630905.1). Lineage (NCBI taxonomy): Bacteria > Pseudomonadati > Pseudomonadota > Betaproteobacteria > Burkholderiales > Burkholderiaceae > Caballeronia > Caballeronia sp. ATUFL_F1_KS4A. The sequence continues at coordinate 22,899 of NZ_JALQEB010000010.1, forward strand.
CCCGCGAACATGCCGCGCTGCTGCGAGTGCACGATGTCGGACATGTTCAGCGTGCCCGCGACCATCAGCACCACGACGAGCGCGAAGCCCATCGAGATTTCGTAGGACACCATCTGCGCCGCGGCGCGCATCGCGCCGAGAAACGCGTACTTCGAGTTCGACGCCCAACCCGCCAGAATCACGCCGTACACGCCGATCGACGAAATCGCCATGATGTACAGCAGACCCGCGTTGATGTCGCCGAGCACCGCTTTCGCCTGGAACGGGATCACCGCCCACACGGCGAACGCCGGCACCACGGTCATGATCGGTGCGATCACATAGATCCACTTGCTCGCAGCCGTCGGCTGGATGACTTCCTTGAGCAGAAGCTTCAGCACGTCGGCGATCGGCTGCAGCAAGCCTGCGGGGCCGACGCGGTTCGGGCCGAGACGCACGTGCATCCAGCCGATGAGCTTGCGTTCCCAGAGAATCAGGTAGGCCACGCACAGCAGGATGACCACCGAAACCACCAGGATGCGGACCACCGCCCACACCGTCGGCCATGCGACGCCCAGAAGCTGCGTGCCGCCTGCGTTGATCGTATCGAACAAGCCCATTTTTACGCCTTCTCCACTACCAGTTCACCGAACAGGCCGCCGAGCGCGGCGCCAGCCGTCGTGCCCGCCGACACGCGGACCACCGATTCTGCGAGATTCGCATCGCGGACCGCGGGCAACGTCACCGACAGATTGCCTTGGCGAATACGCACTGCTTCGCCATCCTTCAGACCGAGCTTGTCGAAGAGCGCGGTCGGGAGGCCCGCCACGTTCGCATCGCGTGCGGCTGCCGTCAAATGCAACGAGGGCGCGCGGCGCACGAGCGCATCGGCGTGATAGATCGGTACATCGGCGAGACGCTGCAGGCCGCTGCCGTTCAACACGACGTTCGATGCAGCGCGCTTGGCCTGCACCGTCGTCTTGTTCGACAGACGCGCGGTCAGATCGCCCGTGCCCAACGCCGCGACACGCACTTCGTCAGCGGTGTCGAACTCGAAACCCGGCAGGCCGAGGATCGTGCCCAGCACGCGCAACACCTTCCAGCCCGGACGCGTCTCGCCCAGCGCGCGCACGACGCCATTGAACGACTGAGCCGTGCCTTCCGCGTTGACGAACGTGCCCGACGTTTCCGTGAACGGCGCGATCGGCAGCAGCACGTCCGCGTAGTCCATGCCGTGCTTGAACGGCGACATCACGACGACCATTTCCGCCGCCTTGAGCGCGGCGATGGCTTGCGCCGGATTGGCCGTATCGAATTCCGGTTCCGCGTTGAAGAGCACGTAGCCCTTGCGCGGCTGCTCGAACACTTCGCGCGCGTTGAGACCGCCCTCGCCCGGCAATGCATCGACGAGATGCGCGCCGACCGAGTTCGCCCCTTCCGTGAGGAAGCCGAGCGTCGCGCCGGTATTGTCGGCGATCCACTGCGCGGCCGCCTGAATCTGCGCGAAATCCGGATGCTGAACCGCGAGGTTGCCGAGCAGCACGACGCGCTGTTCGCCCGCCGACAGCGACGCCGCGACGTCCTTCGCCGCGGCCGACACTTCGCGACCCGCGAATGCGTCCGGCAGCGCGACGCCGCGCGCTTCCGAAACCGCCGCAGCGATGCCCGCAAGCTGATCGAGCCACGCCGACGGCGCCGCGACCAGGCGATGCGCGGTCGGGATCAGCGAGTCGTCGTTGCTTGCGTTGAGGAACGTGAGCTTCGCGCCGTTTTTCGCGGCCTGACGCAGACGCGCGGCAAACAGCGGATGATCGCGACGCAGGAACGAGCCGATGACGAACGCAGTGTCGATAGTCGACAGATTCGCGATCTTCGTGCCGAGCCACGGCGCGCCGACGCCGACCGGCGCCGAGAAATCGTTCTGACGCAGACGGAAATCGACGTTCGGCGTGCCGACGCCTTCAGCCAGCGTCTTCAGCAGATGCAGTTCTTCGACCGTGCTGTGCGGCGTGGCCAAAGCGGCGATGGCATTCGCGCCGTGATCCGCCTTGATGCCCTTCAGGCCCTTCGCGACGTACTCGAGCGCGGTCTGCCAGTCGGTTTCGATCCAGTTGCCGCCCTGCTTCAGCATCGGCGTGGTGAGACGCTCGTCGCTGTTCAGGCCTTCGTACGAGAAGCGGTCCTTGTCGGAGATCCAGCATTCGTTGATGGCTTCGTTCTCCATCGGCAGAACGCGCATCACGCGGTTGTTCTTCACCTGCACCACGAGGTTCGCGCCGACGGAATCGTGGGGGCTCACCGACTTGCGGCGCGACAGTTCCCATGTACGGGCGCTGTAGCGGAACGGCTTGCTCGTCAACGCGCCGACCGGGCACAGGTCGATCATGTTGCCCGACAGCTCCGAATCCACGGTCTTGCCGACGAACGACGTGATTTCCGAATGCTCGCCACGGCCCAGCATGCCGAGCTCCATCACGCCGGCGACTTCCTGGCCGAAGCGCACGCAGCGCGTGCAGTGGATGCAGCGCGACATCTCTTCCATCGAGATGAGCGGACCGACGTTCTTGTGGAACACCACGCGCTTTTCTTCGCTATAGCGCGACTGCGACTTGCCGTAACCGACGGCCAGATCCTGCAATTGGCACTCGCCGCCCTGATCGCAAATCGGGCAATCGAGCGGGTGGTTGATCAGCAGGAATTCCATCACCGACTGTTGGGCCTTCACGGCCTTGTCCGACGTCGTGCGGACGATCATGCCGTTCGATACCGGCGTGGCGCAGGCGGGAACGGCCTTCGGCATCTTTTCGACTTCGACGAGGCACATCCGGCAGTTCGCCGCGATCGACAGTTTCTTGTGATAGCAAAAGTGAGGGATGTACGTATCGACCTTGTGCGCAGCCTGGATCACCATGCTGCCTTCAGGCACCTCGACCGCCTTGCCGTCAATTTCTAGTTCAACCATGATGGATAAAGATCCTCAACCCTTCTCGAGCGTTGTCGCGCATCTGACTGCGCGCCTGATTACGCGGTAAGCGCTTCGGACGGCGCGTGATGCGCGTGCCCGCCGACGAGACAATGCTTGTGCTCGACGTGATATTCGAATTCGTCCCAGAAGTGCTTGAGCATGCCGCGCACGGGCATCGCCGCTGCATCGCCGAGCGCGCAGATCGTACGGCCCATGATGTTCTCGGCGACCGAGTTCAGCAGATCCAGATCTTCCTTGCGGCCGAGACCGTGCTCGATGCGATGCACGACGCGATACAGCCAGCCCGTGCCCTCACGGCACGGCGTGCATTGGCCGCACGACTCTTCATAGTAGAAGTACGACAGGCGCAACAGCGAGCGCACCATGCAGCGCGTTTCGTTCATCACGATGACCGCGCCCGAGCCCAGCATCGAGCCGGCCTTCGCGATCGAGTCGTAGTCCATGTCGGTCGCGAGCATCATGTCGCCCGGCACGACCGGCGCGGACGAGCCGCCCGGAATCACGGCCTTGATCGACTTGCCGCGCACGCCGCCCGCCAGTTCCATCAGCGTCGAGAACGGCGTGCCGAGCGGAATCTCGTAGTTGCCCGGACGGTTCACATCGCCCGAGACGGAGAAAATCTTCGTGCCGCCGTTGTTCGGCTTGCCGATCTCGAGGTAATTCTGCGGGCCGATTTCCAGCAGGAACGGCACCGCCGCGAAGGTCTCGGTGTTGTTGATCGTGGTCGGCTTGCCGTACACGCCGAAGCTCGCCGGGAACGGCGGCTTGAAGCGCGGCTGGCCCTTCTTGCCTTCGAGCGATTCGAGCAGCGCGGTTTCTTCACCGCAGATGTACGCGCCGTAACCATGGTGCGCGTACAGCTCGAACGAGAAACCCGAGCCCAGGATGTTCGCGCCCAGATAGCCGGCCTGACGCGCTTCTTCGAGCGCCGCTTCGAACACGCGATAGACTTCGAAAATCTCGCCGTGGATATAGTTGTAGCCGACGGTGATGCCCATTGCATACGCGCCGATGGCCATGCCTTCGATCAGCGCGTGCGGATTCCAGCGCAGGATGTCGCGATCCTTGAACGTGCCCGGCTCGCCTTCGTCCGAATTGCAGACGAGATACTTCTGCCCCGGAAACTGACGCGGCATGAAGCTCCACTTCAGGCCGGTCGGAAAGCCCGCGCCGCCGCGGCCGCGCAGACCCGACGCCTTGACGTCGGCGATCACCTGCTCGGGTGGAATATTTTCTTCGAGAATGCGGCGCAACTGCTTGTAGCCGCCGCGCGCGACGTAATCTTCGAGATGCCAGTTCTCGCCATTGAGGCCAGCGAGGATCAGCGGCTTGATGTGACGATCGTGGAGTGACGTCATTTCGAAAGTTCCTCGATCAACTGGTCGATCTTCTCGCGGCTCATGAAGCTGCACATGCGATGGTTGTTCACGAGCAGCACAGGTGCGTCGCCGCACGCGCCGAAGCACTCGCCTTCTTTCAGCGTGAACTTGCCGTCGGGCGTGGTCTCGCCGAAATCGATGCCAAGCTTTTGCTTGAGATATTCGGCAGCGCTGTCCGAACCGCCATCCGGGCCGAGCTGGCAGGGCAGATTCGTGCAGAGCGTGATCTTGTGCTTGCCGACCGGCTTCAGCTCGTACATCGTGTAGAACGTGGCGACTTCCTGCACCGCGACCGGCGGCATGCTCAGGTAATCGGCCACGAACTGCATGATTTCGGGCGAGAGCCAACCATGCTCTTCCTGAGCGACAGCGAGCGCCGCCATCACCGCCGATTGCTTTTGCTCGGCGGGATACTTCGCGACCGCGCGATCGATTTCTTTCAGGCCTTCAGCTGAGATCATTTTCAGACACGACTCTTTCAATTCCTACCGAACGAAAACCTGCCGCGCCCTTCGTATTGCGGCAGACCTGGCGTTCCTGCGGGTTCCTGTTATTGCTTTCGCGTTTCTTGCGCAGCGGCTCGGCGAGCCGACCGCGCAGGCGCCGATGAATCAGCGATCGATCTCGCCGAACACGATGTCTTGCGTACCGATGATCGTCACTGCGTCGGCGATCATGTGGCCTCGCGCCATTTCATCGAGCGCTGCGAGGTGTGCATAGCCCGGCGCGCGAATCTTCAGGCGATACGGCTTGTTCGCGCCATCCGAGATCAGGTAGATGCCGAACTCGCCCTTCGGATGCTCGACCGCAGCGTACGTTTCGCCTTCCGGCACATGGAAGCCTTCGGTAAAGAGCTTGAAATGGTGAATCAGCTCTTCCATGTTGCTCTTCATGCCGACGCGCGACGGCGGTGCAACCTTGTGATTATCGACCATCACAGGGCCAGGATTCTTGCGCAGCCACGCAATGCACTGTTTGGCGATGCGCGTCGACTGGCGCATTTCTTCCACGCGCACCAGATAGCGGTCGTAGCAGTCGCCGTTCACGCCGACGGGGATGTCGAAGTCGAGCTGATCGTACACTTCGTACGGCTGCTTCTTGCGCAAGTCCCACTCGATGCCCGAGCCGCGCAGCATCGCGCCGCTCAAGCCCATCTGCAACGCGCGCTCCGGGCTCACCACGCCGATGCCCACGAGACGCTGCTTCCAGATGCGGTTGTCGGTGAGCAGCGTTTCGTACTCGTCGACACAGCCCGGGAAACGATTGAAGAAGTCCTCGATGAAGTCGAGCAACGAGCCCTGACGGTTCTCGTTCATCTTGTCGAGCGCCTTCGCGTTGCGGATCTTCGACGCCTTGTATTGCGGCATCGCGTCCGGCAGATCGCGATAGACGCCGCCCGGACGATAGTACGCCGCGTGCATGCGCGCACCCGACACCGCCTCGTAGACGTCCATCAGATCTTCGCGCTCGCGGAACGCGTAAAGGAAGACCGCCATCGCGCCAACGTCGAGCGCGTGCGAGCCGATCCACATCAGATGGTTCAGCACGCGCGTGATTTCGTCGAACAGCACACGGATGTATTTCGCGCGGATCGGCACGTCGATGCCGAGCAGCTTCTCGATGGCGAGCACGTAGCCGTGCTCGTTGACCATCATCGACACATAGTCGAGACGGTCCATGTACGGCACGGACTGCAGGAAGGTCTTGGTCTCGGCGAGCTTCTCGGTCGCGCGATGCAGCAGACCGATGTGCGGGTCGGCGCGCTGGATCACTTCGCCGTCGAGTTCCAGCACGAGGCGCAGCACGCCGTGCGCTGCCGGGTGCTGCGGGCCAAAGTTCAGCGTGTAATTCTTGATCTCTGCCATGGCGTTCTCTTAATGTTTCAGACCGCCATAGCGATCTTCGCGAATCACGCGCGGCGTGATTTCGCGCGGTTCGATCGTCACGGGCTGGTACACCACGCGCTTCTCTTCCGGGTCGTAGCGCATTTCGACGTAGCCGGAAATCGGGAAGTCCTTGCGGAACGGATGGCCGATGAAACCATAGTCCGTGAGAATGCGGCGCAGATCGGGATGGCCTTCGAATACGATGCCATAGAGGTCGAACGCTTCGCGCTCGTACCAGTTCGCCGACGTCCAGATATCGACCACCGAAGCCACGATGGGCACTTCGTCGTCCGGAGCGAATACGCGCACGCGCACGCGCCAGTTGTGCGTGATCGAGAGAAGATGACTGACTGCCGCGAAACGCGGACCGTCGTAGACGCCGTCGCCATACGTCGAATAATCGACGCCGGAGAGGTCCATGAGCTGCTCGAAGCGCAGCGACGGGTCATCGCGCAACTGCTTGCAGACGTCCAGATAGTCGGCCGCCTTGACGACGACCGTCACCTGACCCAGCGACTCGGTAATGCTCTGGAGACGGCCGCCAAACGCCGTCTCGAGGTTCGCTTTGAGGGTCTCGAGTTTGCTTGCCATAGTTTGGGGAGACTCAGGCCCTTACTGACGGGCGATGGTGTTGGTGCGGCGAATCTTCGCCTGCAACTGGATCACGCCGTAGACCAGCGCCTCGGCGGTCGGAGGACAACCGGGAACGTAGACGTCGACCGGGACGATCCGGTCGCAGCCGCGCACGACGGAATACGAATAGTGATAGTAGCCGCCGCCGTTCGCGCACGAGCCCATGGAGATGACCCAGCGCGGCTCGGCCATCTGGTCGTACACCTTACGAAGCGCGGGCGCCATTTTGTTGCAGAGCGTGCCGGCGACGATCATCACGTCCGACTGGCGCGGGCTCGGGCGGAACACCACGCCGAAACGGTCCAGGTCGTAACGGGCGGCGCCCGCGTGCATCATCTCGACCGCGCAGCATGCGAGACCGAACGTCATCGGCCACAGGGAGCCGGTGCGCGTCCAGTTGATGAGCTTGTCAGCCGTGGTGGTGACAAAGCCTTCCTTCAAGACCCCTTCGATACTCATTTGTTTTCCACTCCAGATGAGCAGCCAGCCAAAGCCGCCCATGAATCCGGTGATCTAACTGTCATTCCCAGTCGAGCCCGCCCTTTCTCCAGATGTAGGCGAAACCGAGCAAAAATTCGAGCAGAAAAATCATCATCGCGATGAAACCAGGCCAGCCGATATCGCGCAGGGAAACACCCCACGGGAACAGGAACGCCGTCTCAAGGTCGAAAATGATGAAAAGAATCGCGACGAGATAGTAACGCACATCGAACTTCATACGCGCGTCTTCGAACGCTTCGAAGCCGCACTCGTACGGCGCGTTTTTCTCGGTGTCGGGCTTGTTGGGACCGAGGATCTTGCCAATGCTGACCAACGCTATACCTAAACCAAGGCCCACCAGAAGAAACAAGAAGACGGGGTAATAGGGTGCGAGGTTCAAGGCTATCCTCAGATCGGTAGATGTGGCCTGTAATTGATTGGGGCGCTTCAGCCGGGACGGACCACCCGGCAGGAGATATCACTTGGGACCGCTCACGATATCAGCACAACGTGACAACCGCTTTGATGTTGTCGATGCCGCCGTAAAAACGTAAGCGTACTCCAGAAGTGACAATGCCAGCCGAAGCGATGCAAGCGGCTGGCATTGGATAACTTTGGTGCCGACGGCGAGACTCGAACTCGCACAGCTTTCGCCACTACCCCCTCAAGATAGCGTGTCTACCAATTTCACCACGTCGGCACTGTACTGCAATCCGGGAAAACTACTTCTTAATTGCCGCGAATCGCTTCAAGACTTGAATTATAACTGGGCCCTTGGAATTGTTCAACGCACAAAATGCAAAATCCGCGAAAAATCTGTTCCGTCGTTATTTGGGCACGTCAGCGCCCGGCGCCGACGATGCAACCGGTGCCGACACAGGCGCAGACGCTCCTGATGCGGCCACGGCCAGAGCCGATGCCGGCACAGGAGCCGCACCGCCCAACACACCCGCGGACGTCTGCGGCTTATAGCTTCCGAGATAGGTCAGCGCCAGCGTCGTCACGAAGAAGATCGCGGCGAGAATGGCCGTGGTACGCGACAGAAAGTTGGCCGAGCCCGTCGCACCGAACAGACTGCCCGATGCGCCGCTACCGAACGCCGCGCCCATGTCCGCGCCCTTGCCGTGCTGGAGCAGCACGAGGCCGATTACACCCAACGCCGACAGCAACTGAACGACGATAATCAATGTCTTCAAATACAGCATTTCAACTCACCCGATTCCTGATGTTTCCGTGACACCTTCGTGTCGCACTATGCTCTTTCGCCTGCCCTGCCCGCTCGCCGTTCGACGCTCAATGCGTCACGGTTTGCGCCGCCCGGCAGATCGCCAGAAAATCTTTCGACTTCAGCGACGCGCCGCCAATCAGCCCGCCGTCGATGTCTTTCTGCCCGAACAGCTCTTCCGCGTTTTCCGGCTTCACGCTGCCGCCATACAAGAGCGGCACGTTCGCAACCGTTGCGCCCTTCTCCAGCAGCTTGTGACGCAGAAACGCATGAACATCCTGCGCCTGCCCCGGCCGCGCGGTCTTGCCCGTACCGATCGCCCAGACCGGTTCGTACGCGACCACGATGCCCGCCGCCTGCTCTTCCGTGAGCGCCTGCAACACGGCTTCGAGCTGCGTGCCGATGATCCGCTCCGTCGTGCCCGCCTCACGTTCTTCCAGCGTCTCGCCGACACAGACGATCGGCGTAAGGCCCGCTTCGATCGCGCGCTGCGCTTTCGACGCGACGAGTTCCGGACTTTCGCGATGATACGCGCGTCGCTCCGAATGCCCGACGATCGCGTACGTGACGCCGAAGTCCGCCGCCATCTCGGCCGCGACTTCGCCGGTGAACGCACCGCCCGTATGCGCCGACACGTCCTGAATGCCCCAGCGCACCACCGAGCCGCTGAGCAGCGCTTGCGATTGCGCGAGATACGGACACGGCACGCACACGCCGACGCTCACGCCCTTCTGCAAAGCCGATGCGCCCGCGGCGACCTCGATCAGCAAGGTCGCATTTTCTCCGATGCGGCCGTGCATCTTCCAGTTGCCCACCACCAGTTTCGCTCGTTCTCTGGACATATGTCTCGTCAGTCGGTGGCGGCTTGTTGCATGCACGTGGTCAGCCGCCCTGTTATAAGAATGAACCGCTACGAACCGCAAACTGCCTGCAAAACAGGCGATTTTACTGTGTTACGACGAAACCGGTCAAACCATCAAAAGCGAGCCGCAACATGAAACGCTCGCTCCCGGCGAATTTCACGCGTCGTCGCGCCAGTCGAGCACGATCTTGCCGACGTGCGTACTGCTTTCCATCAGTGCGTGCGCGGCGGCTGCATCGCGCGCCGGGAACACCTGATGGATCACCGGCTTGATGCGCCCCGCCTCGATTTCCGGCCAGACGCGCTCCTTCAGCTTCGCCGCGAGCTTCGCCTTGAATGCGACGGGACGCGGACGCAGCGTCGAACCCGTGATGACGAGACGCCGGCGCAGCACGTCGTTCAGATTGATCTCCGCCTTCGCGCCGCCGAGCAGCGCAATCACGCAGATGCGCCCGCCGTCGGCAAGCGCCTTGAGCTCGCGCTGGAGATAGTCGCCAGCGACCATATCCAGAATGACGTCGACGCCGCGATCGTTCGTCAGCGACTTCACTACTTCGACGAAATCTTCCGTCTTGTAGTTGATCGCCCGCTCCGCGCCGAGCGCTTCGCACGCGCGGCACTTTTCATCGGTGCCGGCCGTGGCGAACACGCGAAAGCCGAGCGCTTTGGCGATCTGAATCGCCGTCACGCCGATGCCGCTCGACCCGCCCTGCACGAGCAGCGTTTCTTCCTCGCCGTTCTCGCCCGCGCCCAACTGACCGCGTTCGAACACGTTGCTCCACACCGTGAAGAACGTCTCCGGCAAGGATGCCGCCTCGATGTCCGACAGACCCTTCGGCACCGGCAGACACTGTTCGAGCGGGGCCGCCGCGTATTCGGCGTATCCGCCGCCCGCGAGCAGCGCGCACACACGATCGCCTTTTTTCAGACCGAACGGGTTGTGCTTCGGATCGAAATCGCCATCGACGATCTCACCGGCAACCTCCAGCCCCGGGAGATCCGACGCGCCCGGCGGCGGCGCATAAGCGCCCTTGCGCTGGAACACGTCCGGCCGGTTGACGCCGGAAGCGGCCACCTTGATCAACACCTCGCACTTGCCCGGCGCAGGCGTCGGACGCTCGCCGAGTTTGAGAACTTCAGGTGCGCCGAACTCAGTGATTTCGATGGCCTTCATATGCTCTCCCTGTGCCGCCCAGAGTTAGTGTGCATCCGAACCGGATGGCACTGCGCGCGCCTCGAAGCAATCCGCGCTCCACACACTGCCATCGAGTCCGATGACGCGTCGGACAATGCATAGCGTCCCAAGCGTCATACATGAAAACGGCCGGCTCGCTGAAGCGGCCGGCCGTCTACACATTACCGCATTACTGCTGCGGGTGCGTCGGTTCTGCCTGCTGCGCGCCTTCGTTCAGAAGCGCCTTCGCCGACAGACGCACACGACCCTTTTCGTCCGTCTGGATGACCTTGACCTTCACGATCTGGCCTTCCTTCAGATAGTCGTTGATGTCCTTCACGCGCTCGTTGACGATCTCAGAGATGTGCAGCAGACCGTCCTTGCCCGGCAGAATGTTCACGATCGCGCCGAAATCGAGCAGCTTGAGCACCGGGCCTTCGTAGACCTGGCCGACTTCCACTTCCGCCGTGATGTTCTCGATGCGCTTCTTCGCGTCGGCCATGCCTTCCGCGCTCGTGCTCGCGATCGTCACGACGCCGTCGTCCGAAATGTCGATGGTCGTGCCGGTTTCTTCCGTCAGCGCGCGGATCACGGAACCGCCCTTGCCGATCACGTCGCGGATCTTCTCCGGATTGATCTTGATGGTGATCATGCGCGGCGCGTAGTCCGACAGTTCCGTATTCGTCGTCGGAACGGCGGCGGTCATCTTGCCGAGGATGTGCATGCGGCCTTCCTTGGCCTGCGCCAGCGCGACCTGCATGATTTCCTTCGTGATGCCCTGGATCTTGATGTCCATCTGCAGCGCCGTGACGCCCTGCGACGTGCCGGCCACCTTGAAGTCCATGTCGCCGAGGTGATCTTCGTCGCCGAGGATGTCGGTCAGAACCGCGAACTTGTTGCCTTCGAGGATCAGGCCCATCGCGATGCCCGCGACGTGCGCCTTCATCGGCACGCCGGCGTCCATCAGCGCGAGGCAGCCGCCGCAGACCGAAGCCATCGACGACGAACCGTTCGATTCAGTGATTTCCGACACGACGCGAATCGAATAGCCGAACTCGTCGGCGCTAGGCAGGCACGCGACCAGCGCGCGCTTCGCCAGACGGCCGTGGCCGATTTCGCGGCGCTTCGGCGAACCGACGCGGCCGGTTTCGCCCGTCGCGAACGGCGGCATGTTGTAGTGAAGCATGAAGCGCTCGCGGTATTCGCCTTCGAGTGCGTCGATGCTTTGCTCATCGCCCTTCGTGCCGAGCGTCGCGACGACGAGCGCCTGCGTTTCGCCGCGCGTGAAGAGCGCCGAGCCGTGCGTGCGCGGCAATACGCCCGTACGAATTTCGATCGGACGGACGGTGCGCGTGTCGCGGCCGTCGATGCGCGGCTCGCCGTTCAGGATCTGCGTGCGGACGATCTTCGCTTCGATATCGAACAGGACGTTGCCGACCGTCGCCGCATCGGCCGCGACCGTGCCGCCCGTCGCGGCTTCTTCCGCCAGCTTCGCCGACGTCGCCGCGTAGACTTCCTTCAGCTTGGCCGAGCGCGCCTGCTTGTTGCGCAACTGATAAGCCGCTTCGAGTTCCGGCTTGGCGATTTCCGTGACGCGCGCGATGAGCGCTTCGTTCTTCGGCGCCGGCTGCCAGTCCCACTCGGGCTTGCCGCCTTCGCGCACGAGTTCATGGATCGCGTCGATGGCGGTCTGCATCTGCTCGTGGCCGAAAACGACCGCGCCGAGCATCACTTCTTCGGACAGCTGCTGCGCTTCCGATTCGACCATCAGCACCGCGCGCTCCGTGCCCGCGACGACCAGATCGAGCGCCGATTCCTTCATCTGCGGGCGCGTCGGGTTCAGCACGTACTCGTTGTTGATGTACGCGACACGTGCCGCGCCGACCGGACCGTTGAACGGCAGTCCCGACACGGCGAGCGCGGCGGACGCGCCGATCAGCGCCGGAATGTCGGCCGGGACATCCGGGTTCAGCGACAGGACGTGGATCACGACCTGAACTTCGTTATAGAAGCCTTCCGGGAACAGCGGACGCAGCGGGCGGTCGATCAGACGCGAAATCAGCGTTTCGCCTTCCGACGGACGGCCTTCGCGGCGGAAGAAGCCGCCCGGGATCTTGCCGGCGGCATAGGTCTTTTCGAGGTAGTCGACGGTCAGCGGGAAGAAGTCCTGGCCCGGCTTGGCGGTCTTCGCGCCGACGACGGTTGCGAGCACGACGGTATCTTCGACATCGACGATCACCGCGCCGCTCGCCTGACGGGCGATTTCACCCGTTTCGAGGCGGACGTTGTGCTGTCCCCACTTGAACTCTTTGACGATCTTATTGAACATTTCGACTCCTTCTACGTTTGCGCCGCGCCGGTCGACTGGCGCGTGCGGGAAGGTCCGGAGCCGCGCTTGAGAGGTGTGTTATGCCATTCCAGCGCGATGCGTTTCGATGAACGTCGTCGCGCTGGAATGACACAAAGCTCCGCTGCGAGGCTGGACCGAGTGTCGGACCGGATGGACTCATCCGGGATAAAGCTTATGAACTGCCGAAACTTCCGACTGCGTGGCAACTATGGGCGCCGATTGCCGAAAACACGATCGGGCACCACTTCGCGACCGAAACGCACAAAAACAAAGTGCCTGTATCAGCGGACTGACACAGGCACTTCATTAGGACGTTGGCCGCAAAGCCACGCTTGGCGCCAATTACTTGCGCAGACCCAGCTTTTCGATCAGCGAGCGATAACGATCCGCGTCCTTGCCCTTCAGGTAGTCGAGCAGCTTACGACGACGGCTCACCATGCGCAGCAGACCGCGGCGGCTGTGGTGATCCTTCGAGTGCGACTTGAAGTGGACGGTGAGTTCGTTGATGCGGCTCGTCAGCAGTGCGACTTGCACTTCGGGAGAACCGGTGTCGTTTGCGCCGCGTGCGTATTCAGCGACGATGTCGGATTTCTTGATTTCTGCTACGGACATTTGCTTTTCCTTTGATACAGACAGGCGGTCACGGAAGAAAGGCCGTGCCGTGGATTTACAAAAAGTGAATCGTTTCCGGCAATGCGCCAAAAACGAAGCGCAGAGTATAGCACAGTGCAATGTCTCGCCGAAGCACTTCTGCGCGGGGCGAATCGGCGCCTTAGCGCGGCGGGCGCGACATGCGGCACGTCGTCGGTTGCGCGGTCTTGTCGGCGGGGACGCTCAGAAGCGTGCGGAAGCCGTAGCCCGAGCCTTCGTTATCGAGCGCGACGCCTTTCGTTCCCGCCTTGTCCATTTCCATGACGTAAAGGGGCTGGATCACCTGATGATCTTCGGCACGCACGGTCATCGGGTGGAAGCCTTCGCCGTCGAACTTCATGCCTTCGAGCGTGCGCGCCACCGCGAGCGGGTCCGCGCTTTTTGCGCGCGTCATCGCGGCGGCGAGCATTTCTACCATCAGCGGCATACGCGCGACAAGGTAATCGTCCGCGGCGGCAGGATAGCGGGCTCTGAACGCGCGATAGTACGCGTCCGACGCAGCGCCGCCCGCGTTCGGATGCCAGTCCGCCACGGCGATCACGCGCTTCACGCCGGCATCGCCGAGCGCGGCCGGAGCGCCCAGACTGTTGCCGTAGAACGTGTAGAACTTCGTGTCGAGCCCCTGCTCGCGCGCGGCTTTGACGAGAAGCGTCAGATCGTTGCCCCAGTTTCCGGTGATTACCGCGTCCGCTCCACTCGCGCGGATTTTCGCGATGTAAGGCGCGAAATCCTTCACGCGCCCGATCGGATGAAATTCGTCGCCCGCGATCGCGATATCCGGGCGCCGCTCCTTGAGCGCGCGCTGTGCCTCGCGGCTCACATCGTGGCCGAAGCTGTAATCTTGATTGAGCAGATAAACCTTCTTCACCGCGCGATCGTCTTTCAGCGCATCGGCGAGGGCATCCATCCGCATGCCGGCGTGCGCGTCGAAGCGGAAATGCCAGAAACTGCACGCGTCGTTGGTGAGCGCGGGATCGTCGGCGGAATAATTGAGGAACAGCACGCGGCGATCCGGCTCGCGAGCGTTTTGGCGGTCGACAGCCGCTACGAGCGCCGCCGCCACCGCCGAACTGTTGCCCTGCATGACGAAGCCGATCTTCTCGTCGATCGCCGCACGCAGCTGCACGAGACTCGCCTCGCTGCTGCCCTTGCCATCGAGCACGACGAGTTGCAGCGGATGCGCGCCGTCCGCGAGCTTCACGCCGCCTTGCGCGTTCACGCGCTCGACGCCGAAACGCAGATTGCGCTCGACCATTGCGCCGGCGTTCGCGAACGGGCCGGACATGCCTTCGATCAGCGCGAGCTTGATGGGTGGCAATTCGGCCGCCCGCGCCGTCATGGACAAGGCAAGACACGCCGATGCCGCGATGCGCAGCCATTGCATCGCGCGCGCGCTGGTTCCGTCCTTCATGAGTTTCCGCCGATCCGCCGAAAGCGCGGATCATAGGCTGCAGCGCGCGCCCCGCGCAAGTCGCGATTGCCGACACATCGGCTTGAATGCCGCGACGTATCGGAGAATGCTTTGCCGCGCGCGCATGTCAAAATCACGGGAAACATCGAACAAACGCTGCTCGCCGCCGCGAGGAGCAAGCACGTGGAGGCTTCAATGCTGCACATACTCAACCGCATGCGCGCATCGCTGACATGCGCCGGGGTCGCGCTCCTTCTGTCCGCCTGCGCGCAGCCGTGGCAGAACTATCAGGCTGGCGCGGATGCCTCGACGATCACCGCCCGCCTCGGCCCGCCGCGCGAAATCTACGATCTGCCCAATGGCGGCAAGCGCCTGATGTGGCCGACGCAACCGCTCGGCGAATTCACCACCGCCGCCGATATCGACGCTTCCGGCAAGATCGTCAATGTTCGGCAAGTGCTCGACGAAAACGAGTTCTACAAGGCGCAGATCGGCACCTGGACGAGGCAGGACGTGCTCGTGAACTTCGGGCGGCCCGTGGAGACGTCGTACTTTCCGCTGATGAAGCGCGAAGTCTGGACCTATCGCTACATGGAGGCGAACATCTGGTATCTGATGTACAACTTCTATTTCGACGAGCAGGGCATCTTGCGCATGACGCAGAAAACGCCCGATCCGTTGCACGATCCGGATCGGCGCAATCTGTTCTGAGCGCATCGACGCCATGTAAAAAGCCCTCGCGAAGAGGGCTTTTTTGCGTTTCGACCGATCGAATCAAAGCTGCGGATTGAGCTTTTCGACCTTCGAATGCAGCTTGTTCAACGCGGCGATGTACGCCTTCGCCGACGCCGCGACGATGTCCGGATCCGTGCCCACGCCGTTCACGATGCGACCGCTCTTCGACAGACGCACGGTGACTTCGCCCTGCGCCTGCGTGCCGGTCGTGATCGCGTTGACCGAATACAGCACGAGCTCCGCGCCGCTCTCGACCTTCGATTCGATCGCGTGCAGCGTCGCATCGACCGGACCGTTGCCGCGCGCTTCGCCCGTGACTTCGGTGCCTTCCACCGCGAACACGACCTTCGCTTGCGGCTGCTCGCCGGTTTCCGAATGCTGCTTCATCGACACGAAGCGGAAGTGCTCTTTCGCCTGCGCCTCGGCGGATTCCTCGGAGACGATCTGCATGATGTCTTCGTCGAAGATTTCGGCCTTGCGGTCGGCGAGATCCTTGAAGCGCGCGAATGCCGCGTTCACATCGGCTTCGGATTCGAGCGTCACGCCCAGTTCTTCCAGACGCTGCTTGAACGCATTTCGGCCCGACAGCTTGCCGAGCACGATCTTGTTCGCGCTCCAGCCCACGTCTTCCGCGCGCATGATTTCGTAGGTGTCGCGCGCCTTCAGCACGCCGTCCTGATGGATGCCCGAAGCGTGCGCGAACGCATTCGCCCCGACGACCGCCTTGTTCGGCTGCACGACGAAACCGGTGATCTGCGAGACGAGCTTCGAGGTCGGCACGATCTGCGTCGTGTCGATGCCCAGATCGAGGCCGAAGTAATCCTTGCGCGTCTTCACCGACATCACGATTTCTTCGAGCGACGTATTACCCGCGCGCTCGCCCAGACCGTTGATCGTGCATTCGACCTGACGCGCGCCGCCGATCTGCACGCCCGCGAGCGAATTCGCGACCGCCATGCCGAGGTCGTCGTGGCAATGCACCGACCAGATCGCCTTGTCGGAGTTCGGCACGCGCTCGCGCAGCGTCTTGACGAGATTGCCGTAGAGCTCCGGCACGCCGTAGCCGACCGTATCCGCGATATTGATGGTGCGCGCGCCTTCGTCGATCACGGCTTCGAGCACGCGGCAGAGATAATCGATATCCGAGCGGCTGCCGTCTTCCGGCGAGAATTCGACATCATCCGTGAACTTGCGCGCGAAACGCACCGCGAGGCGCGCCTGGTCGTAGACCTGCTCCGGCGTCATGCGCAGCTTCTTCTCCATGTGCAGCGCCGACGTCGCGATGAACGTGTGGATACGGAACTGGCCGGCGGGCTTGAGCGCATCGGCGGCGCGCTGGATGTCCTTGTCGTTCGCGCGGGCGAGCGAGCAGACCGTGCTGTCCTTCACGAGCCCCGCGATGGTGTGGATCGCGTCGAAGTCGCCGTTCGAGCTGGCCGCGAAGCCGGCCTCGATCACGTCGACCTTCATGCGTTCCAGTTGCTTCGCGATGCGGATCTTCTCTTCCTTCGTCATCGACGCGCCGGGGGACTGCTCGCCATCGCGCAAGGTCGTGTCGAAGATGATCAACTTGTCTGCTGCCATGTTGGGCTCCTGTGGGGAGATTTATCGATTGTTGGAGATATCGAGACGAAACTCAAAAGGGAATTCGGGTGTTCGCGCCACCGCTGGCGTCGAAAACCTGAATGGACGAGCAGACGGGAGGCGTGAAGGATCAGCGCGGTAGGCGCGCTAGCAGCGATAGTGCGCGTAGCGACGCACTAGCCGGAAACAACGAGAAGGGGAACGTGAAAAAGTTCATTCAAAAACTATAACGACTTTTGATGACGTGTGCAATGAGGCTTTCCGATTGCGCCGATTGACTTTACCTCGCGCCCGAACGCAAAACAAAAAAGCCTGCGTCCGCAAAGGAGGCAGGCTTTTTTCGATGCCGACAGACGATCAGTAACCGCCGATCGACGCGCTCACGCGCTGGCGCAGTTCCGCGCCGTCGCCGACTTGCGCGTTCTCGATGCGACGCGCGCCCTGAAAACGCTTTTCCCAATAGCCGTCTTCCATGTCGTCGACACGGATCGTGCTGCCGGTCGACGGCGAATGCACGAACTTGTTGTCGCCGATATAGATGCCGACGTGCGAGAACGAGCGGCGCATCGTATTGAAGAACACGAGGTCGCCCGGCTTCAGATCGGAGACGGTCACTTTCTCGCCGACCCGGCTCATTTCCTCGGCGCGGCGCGGCAAGGTCATGCCGAGCGTGTCCTGGAAAACGTAGCGGACAAAGCCGCTGCAATCGAGACCGGAATCCGGCGTGTTGCCGCCCCAGCGATAACGCACGCCGATCATGTTGAGCGCGCCGACGACGACGTCGCCCGCCTTGCTCGCCACGCCCGACAGAAACGACTTCGCGCCGCCCGGATTGCTGGCGGCGTCTGCGCTTGCTGCATCGCTGGATTTGCTGGAGAAAATGCCGTTGTTGGCATTTTGGCTGCTACTGCTGACTTCGTCGGCGAACGCGCCGGAAGTTGTTGTCATCAGAAGGCCGATTAACATGCTCGCGGCGGCGCGCGCACATGTCTGAGTCATCGTTAGTGGCTGCATCGGTCGGTAGGTTTTACAATTAAAAGCTGCTAAATCAGGGAGATACGTGAAAGTTTGGAGGGATACTAGCCATAAAGTATTTAACTGTCAAAAGAAATAGAAAAATACAATTGAGACGCGCACCCAATTGGCGAAAAAGAAAGATTTTTAGGAAACTAGCGATGCTTTCAGAAGCTTTCTTGTGTATTCGTCAGAAGGGTTCGCAAAAATCTTCTCTACTTCCCCCGACTCCACGACAAAACCATTCCGCATGACCGCGACGCGATGAGCCATCGCGCCGATCACCTGCAGGTCGTGGCTTATGAAAACGTAACCAAGATTGTGCTTCTTCTGAATATCGGCCAGAAGCGCAAGCACTTGAGTTTGAATGGAAACATCGAGCGCGCTGGTCGGCTCGTCCAGGATCAGGATGCTCGGTTCGAGCACGAGCGCGCGCGCGATCGCAATGCGCTGGCGCTGTCCGCCGGAGAATTCGTGCGGATAGCGATCGAGCGCCGCGCGCTCCATGCCGACTTCGCGCAGCACGGCGATCACTTTCGCCCGTCGAGCGGCGGCATCGAGTTCCGGTCGATGCAGCGCGAGCCCTTCTCCGACGATGCGCTCCACCGTCTGCCGCGGCGAGAGCGAGCTGAACGGGTCCTGAAACACCACTTGCAGGTTCGAGCGCAGCACGGTTTTTTCGCGTCCGCGAAAATCGCCGATTGCGCGCCCCTGGAACTCCACCGCGCCGTTCGAGATGCGCTGCAGGCCGAGTAGCGCCATCGCGAGCGTCGATTTCCCCGAACCCGATTCGCCGACGATGCCGAGCGTCTCGCCCTGGCGCACCGTCAGCGTGACGTCGTCGACGGCCTTGAAGCGGCCGCGCCGGAACCAGCCCGCGAAACCCGGCAGACGCGTCGGGTAATCGACGGACACATCCTTTGCATCGAGCAGCACTGGGGCGATGGGCAGCACCGGCAGCACGCTGCGCTTCGGCTTGCTCTCGATGAGCCGCTTCGTGTACGGATGCTGCGGCGACGCGAAAATGGCCTCCACCGTGCCGCTTTCGACGAGCACGCCCTTCTCCATCACCGCGACGCGCTCGGCGAAGCGCCGCACGAGATTCAGGTCGTGCGTGATGAGCAGCACCGCCATGCCGCGCTTTTCGGCTTCATCGCGCTGAAGTTCGAGCAGCAACTCGACGATCTGCGCGCGGATCGTCACGTCGAGCGCGGTGGTCGGTTCGTCGGCGAGCAGAAGCCGCGGCCGGCAGGCGAGCGCCATCGCGATCATCACGCGCTGACGCTGTCCGCCCGAAAGCTGATGCGGATAACTGTCCACGCGCCTTTCCGGCTCGGTGATCCCGGTACGCGCGAGCAGCGCGATTGCGCGTTTTCTCGCCTCCCGCGGGCTCGTGCCGTCGTGCAGGCGGATCGTCTCGCCGATCTGGTCCCCGACCGTGTAGAGCGGATTGAGCGCGGTCATCGGCTCCTGAAAGATCATCGCGATGTCGGAACCGCGCAGACCTCGGATCGCGCGTTCGCTTTTCGACAGCAATTCCTCGCCGTTGAAGCGGATCGATCCGCTCACTTCGGCCTCGTGCACGAGGCGCAACACCGACAGCGCCGTCACGCTCTTGCCCGAGCCCGATTCGCCGACGAGCGCCACACGCTCGCCCGCGCGAATGTCGAGATTGACGCCATCGACCGCGAGCGTGTCGCCGAAGCGCACGCGCAAGTCTTCGATCGAAAGTAGCGGCTCCGTCACTGCCCGCCTCCGGCTTTCACGGCATCGGAAATACGCGTATCGAGCGCGTTGCGCAAGGCGTCGCCCATGAAGGTCAGCAGGAGCAGCGTCGCGACGAGCACGCCGAACGTCGACAGCGAAATCCACCACGCGTCGAGATTGGCCTTGCCCTGCGCGAGCAACTCGCCGAGCGACGGCGTCGGCGACGGCACGCCGAGGCCGAGAAAATCGAGGCTCGTGAGCGCGAGAATCGCTCCGCTCATGCGAAACGGCAGGAACGTGATGACGGGCGTCAGGCTATTGGGCAAGACGTGCCGCCAGATGATCTGCCAGTTCGACAAACCCATCGCGCGCGCGGCGCGGACATAGTCCTGCGTGCGGTTGCGCAGAAACTCCGCGCGCACGTAATCCGACAGGCCGATCCATCCGAACAGCGACAGCAGGATGATCAAAAGAATGAGACTCGGCTCGAATATCGACGCGAAGATGATCAGCAGATAAAGCTCCGGCAACGCGCTCCAGATTTCGATCAGGCGTTGCCCGGTGATATCGATCCTGCCGCCGAAGTAGCCCTGCACCGCGCCCGCGACGACACCGAGCACGGTGCCGATCGCCGTCAGCACGAGCGCGAACAGCACCGACACGCGAAAGCCGTAGACGAGGCGCGCGAACACGTCGCGGCCGCGATCGTCGGTGCCGAGCCAGTTCTCGCGCGACGGCGGCGCCGGGTTCGAGCCCTTCGAAAAATAGTTGAGCGTGTCGTAGTAGTAGTGATTCGGCGGATAGATCGCGAAGTTGCCGGGCGCGCTGAAGCGATCGCGCACGAACGGATCGAGATAATCGGCGGGCGTCGGAAAGTCGCCGCCGAAGGTCGTCTCCGCATACGTCTTCACGAGCGGAAAGTAAAAGTGGCCCTGATAGCGCACGACGAGCGGCTTGTCGTTCGACCACAGCGGCCCCGCGAGACTGATGACGAACGCCGCGATGAACACGATCAGGCTCCAGTATCCGAGCCTGTTTCGCTTGAAGCGCAGCCATACGCGCCGTCCTGGCGGCACCGATGCCGCGCCGCGCAGCGGTTGCGCATCGCTGCCGTTGGCACCGCGCCGTGACGATTCCGGTGAAGCGGCTCGATTCAAATCAGCGCTCCAGTTGTTCGAATTGAATGCGTGGATCGACCCAGACGTAACAGAGGTCCGAGATGAGCTTCGTCGCGAGGCCGATCAGCGTGAAGAGATAAAGCGTGCCGAGCACGACCGGATAGTCGCGCCGCACGACGGATTCGTACGAGAGCAGTCCGAGGCCGTCGAGCGAAAAGAGCGTCTCGATCAGCAGGCTGCCCGTAAAGAACGCGCCGATGAACGCCGCCGGAAAACCGACGATCAGCGGCAAGAGCGCGTTGCGGAATACGTGCTTCCACAGCACGCGCCGCTCACTCAAGCCTTTGGCGCGCGCGGTCAGCACATATTGCTTGCGGATTTCGTCGAGGAACGCGTTCTTCGTGAGCATCGTGACGACGGCGAAGCTGCCCACCACCGACGCCACGACCGGCAACGTGATGTGCCACAGATAATCGAGAATCTTGCCGCCGAGCGAGAGCGTCGCCCAGTTGTCGGACGTGAGATTGCGCAGCGGAAACAGTTGCCAGAACGTGCCGCCGCCGAACAGCACGAGCAGCAGCACGCCGAGCACGAAGCCCGGAATCGCAAAGCCGACGAGCACGATGAGACTCGTCGCGACATCGAACTTCGAGCCGTTCTTCACGGCTTTGGCGATGCCGAGCGGCACCGATATCAGATACGTGATGAAGAAGGTCCACAAGCCGATGCTGATCGACACCGGCAGCTTCGACACGATCAGCGACCACACGCTCTGATGCCTGAAATAACTCTCGCCGAGATCGAAGCGCGCGAACTTGCCGAGCATCAGAAAGTAGCGTTGCAGCGGCGGTTTGTCGAAGCCGTAGAGCTTCTTCAGTTGCTCGACCTGCTGCGCATCGACGCCCGTATGCGTGCGCAGCCCGAAGCCGCCGCCGCCTTCGGACTGTCCGCGCCGCAAGTCGTGCACCGCCTGTTCGACCGGACCGCCCGGCACGAACTGGATCACGACGAACGTGAGCGTCAACACGCCGATGAGCGTCGGGATCATCAAGAGAATGCGTTTAAGGATGTAGCTCCACATGGCGCGTCCTCGTTACTTCGCCGCGTGCGCGGCGGGCCCGGATTTGGCCCACCACGTCGATATGACCCACTCTTCCGCGCCGTAATACAGCGGCAGCGTCGACGGGTACGCCAGCGTATTCCGATACGCCACGCGATGCGTCGCCGAGTACCAGTGCGGCACCACATAGTAGCCGTTGATCAGCACGCGATCGAGCGCGTGCGTCGCGTCCACCAGTTGCTCGCGCGTCTGCGCGGAGATCACTGTCTGCAGGATCGCATCGACGGCCGGCGACTTCACGCCTGCGAGATTGTCGGAGCCCTGCTCGTCCGCGGACTTGCTGCCGAAGCGCGAAACCTGCTCGGTGCCCGGCACCTGCACGTCGGGCATGCGCACGCTCGTCATGTCGAAGTCGAACGCATCGAGACGTTTCTGGATCAACGCGTAATCGACGGTGCGAAAGTTCATCGTGATGCCGAGCTTCTGCAGATTGCGCCCGAACGCGGCCGCGACCGGCTCCATCGACGCGCCGCCGCCGGTGTCGTCGAGAATCTCGAAGACGAACGGCTCGCCCTTCGCGTTGCGCAGCGCGCCGTCGCGATACGTCCAGCCGGCTCGAGCGAGCAATTCGCGCGCCTTGATGAGATTGGCGCGCAGCGAGCCGGGCGGATCGGTGTCCGGCTGACGCGGCATCTCGCCGAACACGGAAGGATCGAGCTGCTTCTTCAGCGGGTTCAATATCGCGAGTTCGCCTTCGCTCGGCAATCCCTTCGCCTGCAGATCCGTGTTGACGAAAAAGCTGTCGATGCGCCTGTACTGATTGAAGAACAGTTGCCGGTTGAGCCACTCGAAATCGAGCGCGAGATCGAGCGCCTGACGCACGCGCACGTCCTTGAAGAGCGGCTTGCGCGTGTTCATGAAGAAGCCCTGCATGCCGGTGCCGTTGTGGTGCGGGAACTCGCGCTTGATGAGCTCGCCGCTGTCGAAGCGTTTGCCGATATCGCGCCGCACCCAACTGCGCGCGACGTACTCGACCAGCACGTCGTACTCGCCCGCCTTGAACGCTTCGAGGCGCGCGGTCGGATCGCCGTAAAGCTTGTAGTCGATGTGCGCGAAATTGAACGTGCCGACACGCACCGGCAGCGCCGCGCCCCAGTAATCCGGATTGCGCCGGTACGAGATCGTGCGGCCGTTGTCGTAACGATCGATCAGATACGGCCCGCTGCCGATGGGCTTCTGGAACGCGATCTTGTCGAACGGAATGCGCGTGCCGTCCGGCTTCATGCCCCACTTGCGCGAAAACACCGGAATGCCGCCCGCGAGCAGCGGCATCTCGCGCGTCGCGATCTTGAACTCGAAGCGGATCGTCTGCGGATCGACGATCACCGCGCGCGCGATCTGCCCGAAGTACACGGAGAACTGCGGCGCGGCAAGCGGACTCTTGAGCATCTCGAACGAGAACTTCACGTCTTCCGCCGTGACCGGATCGCCGTTGGAAAAGCGCGCTTTCGGATTGATGTGGAAGGTGGTCGACATGCCATCGGGCGCGACGGAAATGTCATCGGCGAGCAGGCCGTAAGCGGTCGACACTTCGTCGGAACTGCCTGTCGTCAGGCTCTCGAACATCAGCGAAAGACCGGGCGCGGGATTGCCGCGCAACGTGAACGGATTGAACTTGTCGAAGCTCGTCAGCCGGTTCGGGTTCGCGAGGACGAGCGTGCCGTCGCGCGGCGCGTCGGGATTCACGTAATCGAAGTGCTTGAAACCGGCCGGGTATTTCGGCTCGCCGTATTGCGCGATGGCATGCACCGCGTAAGCCGGACTCGCGAGCCATGCAGCCGATGCGGCCAGCGACCAGGTCAGGACCAAGCGTGAGGCGCTGCATAAACGGATCGTCATGTGCCTCTGGGCGCGATTTGAGTGTGTGACGCGATGGAGTGACCCGGCCGGAAACCCGAAGCGCGAGCCGCGGGAATCTTAAGGCGAGGCATTGCGATGTGAGAGAATTCTACCCAAAATCACGCACCGCTCGGCCTGCGACCCAAGGGTTGTCGACTGGCCGATCGCGCCACGCACGACCCCGCGCGGCATCGGACAACCGGTGCGCGCCGCGACACTGACATCAAAGAAGGAGCATTCATGGGCTTTCTCGCTGGAAAACGAATTCTGCTGACGGGCCTGCTGTCCAACCGCTCGATCGCTTACGGCATCGCCGCGGCCTGCAAGCGCGAAGGCGCGGAACTGGCGTTCACGTATGTCGGCGAGCGCTTCAAGGAGCGCATCACCGAGTTCGCGACCGAGTTCGGCAGCGACATGGTCTATCCGTGCGACGTCGCCGACGACGCGCAAATCGATGCGCTGTTCGCGTCGCTGAAAGAACGCTGGGACTCGCTCGACGGCCTCGTGCACTCCATCGGCTTCGCGCCGCGCGAGGCAATCGCGGGCGATTTCCTCGACGGCATGACGCGCGAGAACTTCCGCGTTGCGCACGACATCTCCGCCTACAGTTTCCCCGCGCTTGCGAAAGCCGCGCTGCCGATGCTGAAAGACGGCTCGTCGCTGCTCACGCTGTCGTATCTCGGCGCCGAGCGCGCGCTGCCGAACTACAACACGATGGGCCTCGCGAAGGCATCGCTCGAGGCGAGCGTGCGTTACATGGCGGCGTCGCAGTCGCTCGGCGCCAAGGGCGTACGCGTCAACGCCATCTCGGCCGGCCCGATCAAGACGCTCGCGGCGAGCGGCATCAAGAGCTTCGGCAAGATTCTGAACTTCGTCGAACAGAATGCGCCGCTCAAGCGCAATGTGACGATCGAGCAAGTGGGCAATGTCGCCGCGTTCCTGCTGTCGGATCTGTCGAGCGGCATGAGCGCGGAAGTCGTCCACGTCGATGCCGGATTCCATGCGGTCGTCGGCGGAATGGGCGGCGACGCGGAATAAGCGCCCGTTCGCAGCTTCAAAACGAAGCGCCGCTCACTTCAGGTGAGCGGCGTTTTTTATTTGCCGCGATGACCGCGCCCTGCGCTCAACGATAGCCGTGCGGGCCGCCATGTCCGTTGCCGTGCCCGTTGCCATGTCCGTAACCGTGCCCCGGCGGCGGACCATGCGGGCGCGGCGGAGGCGGCGGACGGCCGTGCCCGTAATGACGATAGTAGTCGTTGCGGCTCCAATAGCGTCGGCCGTCCCAGTACCGGCTGCCATGCCAGCCGATGACGACCGGCGGCGCGTACATCGGCGCGGGCTGGTAGACGACGGGCGGCGGAGGCGGTGCATAGACCGGCGTCGGCGCGACGTAGACCGGCGCCGGAATGCCGATATTCACGCCGACATGAACATCCGCCGCGCGCGCGATGCCCGTCGCGCTCAGCGCCGCCATGGTCAGCACACCGGCCACGATTCGTCCCGAGAACTTCTTTTTCATATGCAACCGGACCTCGCTTTGTACTTGTTCGCTTGCGCTCAAATATAACGAAAACCTTTCGACGCAATATTTCAGCTTTGTAAGTTATTGCCTGCTCGCGCTTTACGTCTGGAGAAACCTTACCTTTTGTTACATCGCGCGGGTGAGAATTCGCGGCGTTGTTGTTTTACTGGGAATTCGCCCTTCCACGTTCAAGCGGCAACAAAAAAGCCACCCGTGACGAACGAGTGGCTTTCGGCGACGGACGCCGGGCGGCGCGGGACGATCAACGCCAGCCGTTGTGACGGCCGTGGTCATGGCCGTCGTGATCGTGGCCGCGGCCATGATCGTAGTGGCGATAGTAATCGTCGCGATCCCAGTAGCGACGGCCATCCCAGTAACGATCGCCATGCCAGCCGACCACGATGGCCGGCTGCACGTAGACCGGCGCCGGAGGCGGCGCGTACACGACGGGCGGCGGAGGCGGCGCATAGACCGGCTCGGGCGCGACGTACACGGGCGCGGGCACCCCGATGTTCACGCCCACGGACACACCCGCATTGGCCGCGCCGGACACCATCAGACCGCCGAACATCACGGCGCCAGCCAGCACGGAAGCCTTCGATACCTTGTTCATGTAAAGCCCCACCCCGATGGGTTGTTTGTTGTGTTGACCGGACTATATCGGACGGATGCCGCATCGAGTGTTCGACTTCGTAACCTGCTATTACTGAGGAAAAACTTACGAAAAGTAAGCTCGTGCAGATGGAAAAACGGCGGCCCTCGCATCGCGAAGATCGCCGTTCGTGAGAGGCGCAGCGAAGATCAGTTCGGCAGTTCCTGGCCTTTGGTTTCCGGCGCGAGCGGGATCACCGCGAGACCGATGAGAAACGCAATCGCGGTAATGGCAATCGGCACGCCGAGCGTCTTCATGTTGAGCACCATCGCGCCGATGCCGAAGTTCACGATCGCGCCGAAGAAGCGCCCGACCGACGTGCAGAACGCGAAGGCCGTCGCACGCACGCGGGTTTCGAACTGCTCGGGCAGCCACAGCGAAAAGAGCGCGAAGTTGCCGCCGAAGAAGCCCAGCACGACGAGCAGCGCGATGAACGGCACCAGGCCGTTCGGCAGATAGAACGCCCAGCCGAACGCGAGCGCGATCGACGCTGCCATGCCGACGAAATACACCGCGAGCGTCTTTTTGCGGCCGATCTTTTCGGCCATCGGCGGCAGCGCGAGACAGCCGACGATCGTGCCGATCGAAAGCAGCCCCGTCGCGATCGACGCCATGCGCGCGGCATCGTGCTTGTCCATGCCCGCCTTCGTCGCGAGCTGAACGACCGCCGACGGTTCATACACCGCGCCCGCCCACAAGCCGATGATCGCCACCGTCAGCAGCACGGCCGCGACGATCGTCCGCTTGCGATATTGCGCATTGAAGATCGCCTTCAGCGAACTCTCGTGCTTGACGTGCGGATGAGCGGTTTCGGCGCGTTCCCACTTGTCGGTTTCCTTCACGCGCAGGAGCACCATGATCGACACCACGACCGGAAACAGGCCGACGAGAAACATCGCGCGCCAGCCGAACGTCGCGCCGATCGTGTAATTGAGCGCGGCGGCGAGGAAGAAGCCCGCGTAGTAGCCGGTCTGCAGATAACCCGCGCCCATCTTCCGGCGGTCATCCGGCCAGGCTTCCGCGACATACGTGCCCGCGAGCGCCCATTCACCGCCGATCCCCACGCCCGCGCAAAACCGATAGAAGCCGAGCTCCCACACGTTATGCGCGGTCGCCGCAAGGCCGGTGAAGATCGCGAACGTGAAGATGGTCGCCGC
The DNA here is from genome assembly GCF_023630905.1 of Caballeronia sp. ATUFL_F1_KS4A. Classification (NCBI taxonomy): domain Bacteria; kingdom Pseudomonadati; phylum Pseudomonadota; class Betaproteobacteria; order Burkholderiales; family Burkholderiaceae; genus Caballeronia; species Caballeronia sp. ATUFL_F1_KS4A. The sequence goes on from NZ_JALQEB010000010.1 coordinate 50,363, forward strand.
GAGCACTTTCGTGCGTCCGAAACGGTCGGCGAGCGGTCCCCAGATGAACGACAGTCCCCATCCGACGAGAAAGAGCGCGAAGAGAATCGAGCCCGCAAGCCCGATGTTCGCCGGCGTCGCATCATAGCCCGAACGCGGCAGCAATTCGGTGAGCGCCGGCGCGAGCACGAGCGCGTAGATGAACGAATCCATTCCGTCGAGCGTCCAGCCGGCCCACGCACCCCAGAAACCGGTGATCTGCGACCGGTTGAGCGGTGTCTTCGTGGCGCGCGTGGCGCTTATCTGTCGATCCAGCGTGCTGGGCATGGCCATGTCTCCAAAGGAATTAGCGACGCGCCGGTTAAAAATGTTTGTTATGGCGTCTAGGGAAAGCACCGAAGTACCGTGTGCGTTTTTATATATAATATTTGAACATCGAGACACGACAAGTCCGCACTTTCACCTAGCCATGCCGACAGATCTCTCAGCCGGATCGACTCCGGCCTCATTTCGCGACGCGCAGTTCGAACCGCGCCAGAGCACGTCGCGCTTCATCGCGGATGCGCTGCGCGCCGCCATCGTCGATGGCTCGCTGTTGCCGGGCGAGCCGCTGCGGCAGGACGCGATCGCCCGGCAGTTTTCGGTCAGCGCCATTCCGGTGCGAGAAGCGTTCCGCCAGCTCGAAAGCGAAGGCTGGGTGACAATCGAGCCGAATCGCGGCGCGGCCGTCAGTCTGCAATCGGCCGACGAGGCGCGCGAGATCTACGAGATTCGCGCATCGCTCGAAAGTCTCGCGATCGGCATTGCGATCGCGCATCACACGCCCGAAACGCTTGCCGACGCGAAACGCCTGCTCGAAGCCGCCGAGAACGAGCCCGATCCGACGCTCTACGTCGTGCGCAACGAGCAGTTCCACATGGCGCTCTACGCGCCCGCCGACCGTCCTCGGCTGATGGAGCTGATCGGCCAGATGCATCGGCGCGGCGAACGCTATTTGCGGCTGAAGCTCGGTCTGCCGATCCACAAGGATTCATCCGATGCCGAGCACCGCGCGATCTTCGATGCCCTCGCCGCGCGCGATATCGAACAGGCGCAGACGCTCGTCGCGCGCCATCTGCTCGCGACGGGCGACCTGCTCTACCGCTTTCTCGCCGATGCCCAGGCGCTCGCGCAATCGAGCCACGTCAAGAAGAAGAAACGCCGCGCATCTTCCCGATCGAATTCCGTCAAGGCCGACCAATGAACGACGTCATCGCTGAAACCCGCAACTGGAACACGCGCGCGCAGGAAAAGGCGCGGCGTCTTAAGCTGATCGAGCCGTGGATGAACGGCTCCGTGCTCGATGCCGCGCACATCGTCGATGCGTTGAGTGCGCTCATCGTCACCGGCGACCGTGTCGCGCTCGAAGGCAACAATCAGAAGCAGGCGGACTTTCTCTCGCGCGCATTCGCGAAGCTCGATCCGGACCGCGTGCACGACATCCATCTGCTGATCTCGAGCATCAGCCGTCCCGAGCATCTCGCGCTCTTCGAGCAAGGCATCGCGCACAAGGTCGATTTCGCGTTCGCCGGGCCGCAAAGCCTGCGCGTCGCGCAACTGCTCGAAGACGGCATGCTGGAGATCGGCGCGATCTATACGTACATCGAACTGTATGCGCGCATGTTCATCGACTTGACGCCGCAGGTCGCGCTCGTGTGCGCGGTGCAGGCGGACCGGCATGGCAATCTGTACACGGGCGCCAACACCGAGGACACGCCGACGATCGTCGAAGCCACCGCGTTCCGGCATGGCATCGTGGTCGCGCAGGTGAACGAAATCGTCGACGAACTGCCGCGCGTCGATATTCCCGGCTCGTGGGTCGATGTCGTCGTCGAGGCCGATCGTCCGTTCGCCGTGGAGCCGCTTTTCACGCGCGATCCGCGTCACATCGGCGAATTGCAGATTCTCATGGCGATGATGACGATCCGCGGCATCTACGAGCGCTATGGCGTCAAGGCGCTCAATCACGGCATCGGCTTCGATACGGCCGCGATCGAACTGCTGTTGCCGACATACGGCGAGAAGCTCGGCCTCAAAGGAAAGATCTGCACGAACTGGGCGCTCAATCCGCATCCGACGCTGATTCCCGCGATCGAATCCGGCTGGGTGGACAGCGTGCATTGCTTCGGCAGCGAAGTCGGCATGGAGGACTACATCGCGGCGCGCTCCGATGTGTTCTTCACCGGCCGCGACGGCAGCCTGCGCTCGAATCGCGTGTTCTGCCAGCTCGCGGGGCAATACGGTGTCGATCTCTTCATCGGCTCGACCTTGCAGATGGACGCCGACGCGAATTCGTCGACGGTCACGCTCGGGCGGCTCGCGGGCTTCGGCGGCGCGCCGAACATGGGACACGATCCGCGCGGCCGGCGTCATTCGAGCGAAGCGTGGCTCAAGCTCCTGAAGGACGACGGCCCGAATCCGAAGATCGCGCGCGGGCACAAGCTCGTCGTGCAGACGGCCGAGACGTACAAGAAAGGCGGCGAGCCGACCATCGTCGATGCGCTCGACGCGATTGCCGTCGGCGAGAAAAGCGGCATGCCGATCGCGCCCGTGATGATCTACGGCGACGATGTCACGCACGTCGTGACGGAAGAAGGCATCGCGTATCTGCACGCGGCAGAAGGCGTCGACGAGCGCCGCGCCGCGCTCGCGGCGGTCGCGGGCGTGACGCCGATCGGCATGCGCGCCGATCCCGCGAAGACGGCGGAATTGAGACGGCGCGGCATCGTCGCGTATCCGGAAGATCTGGGCGTGCGGCGCGGCGAAGCCAAGCGCTCGCTGCTCGCGGCGCGCAGCATCGACGATCTCGTCGCGTGGTCGGGCGGCTTGTACGTGCCGCCCGCGCGCTTCCGGAGCTGGTGATGAAGCCGGCTCTTCGCGAACTTGCGCGCGCGGTCGCGTCGCCGCCGCTCATCGCGCAATGCGCCGTCGATGCGCTGATCGCCGAGGCGCGTCTCACGCCGAAGCCCGCGCTCGTCGATGAACGCGGCAGCGGCGCGCATCGCGATCTCGATCTGGACACGATGCTGCGTTCCGCTCGCGCCCTGCATCCGACGTTTCTCGCGATCGCGCGCGCGGCGTCGCACGCGGAGCCGTCGCAGATCTTGCGCGAGCAACTGGCGCGCATCGGCCGCGAAGGCGAATCCGCGATGATGCGCGCAACCGAAGGCAGCAACGCGCATCGCGGCGCGATCTGGATCATCGGTTTGCTGTGCGCGGGCGCGGCGATGCACGCGCCCGACGACAGCGGCGCGATCTGCTTCTCGGCGGCGAAGATCGCCCGTTTCGACGATCGCTACGCGCCGCTAACGGCAACGAAGAGCCACGGTGCGCGCGTCAGCGAACGCTATCGCGTGGCGGGCGCACGCGGCGAAGCGCGCGATGGTTTTCCGCACGCGCGGCTCGTCGGCCTGCCCGCGCTGGACGCCGCGCGCGCAAGCGGACTCGCCGAATCCGACGCGCGGCTCGATGCGCTCGTCGCGATCATCGCGTCGCTGGACGATACGTGTCTTCTGCATCGCGGCGGAATGCCCGCGCTCGAAGCAGCGCAACGCGGCGCGCGCGATGTGATCGCTTGCGGCGGAGCGGCGAGCGTCGCGGGCCGTCGCGCGCTCGAGGCGCTTCACGAAGAACTGATGAAGCTGAACGCATCGCCCGGCGGCGCGGCCGACCTGCTCGCGGCGACACTCTTTCTCGACAGTCTCAGGCGCTTGCCCTGAAGAGGAACGAACGATGGAAAACATGCGATACGAATATCCGGCCAAACGGCCCGTCACGCGCCGCGCGCACGTGGGCGTCGTCGGCTCGGGCGATCTCGAAGTGCTGCTTTCGCCGTCACAAAGTGCGAACGCGGAAGTGGTGATCCGCACGAGCGTCGATGGCTACGGCCATGTCTGGAAAAGCGTGCTCGACCGCTTCTTCCAGCGCTACGACGGCGCGGCGAAAATCGAACTGAACGATTTCGGCGCGACGCCCGGCGTCGTCATGCTGCGACTCAACGAAGCCGTCGAAGCAAGCGAAAGCGAAGGAGACACGCCATGAACGCGCACGACACGTTTCTCGCGCGGCACAGCTTCATCGAAATGACGGCGCGCGAACGCGCGCACGCGCTGCTCGACCAAGGCACGTTCCGCGAACTGCTCGGCCCGTTCGACCGCATCGAATCGCCGTGGCTCGCGATGCAGAACATCGTCTGCCAGGCGGATGACGGCGCGGTCATCGCACGCGGCATGCTCGGCGGCGAACCGGCGGTGATCGCCGCGATCGAGCCGGCGTTTCAGGGCGGCAGCATCGGCGAAGTATCCGGCGCGAAGATCGCCGCCGCGCTCGAAATGGCCTTGAGCGAATTCGAAGCCGGGCGCGCGATCCGTCCCGTCGTGCTGTTCGAAACCGGCGGCGTGCGTCTGCAGGAAGCGAATCTCGGGCTCGCGGCCATCGCCGAAATTCAGGCGGCGATCGTCGCGCTGCGGGCTCATGTGCCTGTCGTCGGGGTGATCGGCGGGATGGTCGGCTGCTTCGGCGGCATGTCGCTCGCGGCCGCGCTCTGTACCGAGCTGGTGATGACGCGGCAGGCGCGCCTCGGCATGAACGGGCCGGAGGTGATCGAGCAGGAAGCGGGCATCGAGGAACTCGATTCGGGCGACCGGCGCCTCATCTGGTCGATGATCGGCGGCGAGGAACGCGTCGCGGTCGGTCTTGCGGACACGCTCGTCGAAGACGATACCGAGCACGTGCGCGACGCCGTGCTCGCGGCGTTCAGGCGCGGCGTGCCGCCGCGGCATCGCACGGAGAACGTGGATGGCTTCATCGCGCGGCTCGCCGACGTGAACCCCGACGTCATCGATCCCGACACCTTGCGCAAACTGTGGGGCGCATCATGACCGACACACTTTCCCGCGGCGAGCGCTGGCTCGACGCGCTGACTTCTGCGTCGACGCAATCGGAGCGCGGGCCGATCCGCGTGCGCGAAGGCGCTCTCGATGGCGAACGCGCGAGCTTCTTTGCCGTCGTGCCCGATCCGCAGAACCGCTTCCCGCGCGCGACCGATAACGTCGTCGGCCTCGAACAGGGCTGGCTGCTCGCACGCGCCGTGCGCGAAACGATCGACGCCGATCGCGATGCCGAGGTGAAGCGCGCCATCGTCGCCGTCGTCGATGTGAAGAGCCAGGCGTACGGACGTCGCGAAGAACTGCTCGGCATTCATCTCGCGTGCGCCGCCGCCGTCGATGCCTACGCGAGCGCGCGGCTCGCGGGCCATCCGGTGATCGCGCTGATCGTCGGACCGGCGATGTCGGGCGCGTATCTCGCGCACGGCTATCAGGCGAATCGCATCGTCGCGCTCGACGCGCCCGGCACGGCCGTCCACGCGATGGGCAAGGAAGCCGCCGCGCGCGTTACGCGGCGCAGCGTCGAAAGCCTCGACGCGCTCGGCGACGCGGTCCTGCCGATGTCGTACAAGATGAGCGCCTACGCGAAGCTCGGCTTGCTGCACGAACTGATCGAAGGCGTCGACGCCGACGCGCCCTCTTCCGCCGACATCGAGCGCGTGAAGGCATCGCTCGCGGCGGCGGTGAAGGATGCGCGCAACGGTCCGCGCGATCTGTCGAACCGGCTCTCTTCCGCCGATGCGAAACGCACGCGCGCCGCATCGATCGAGGTGCGCAGGCGCATGCGCGAGCAGTGGAGCGTTTGATGGACCGCGTGATGGAGCGCGCGCCGCGTCCGCACGATTTGCTGCGGATCGCGCCCGGGACGGCCGCCTTTGACAACGCGCCGGCGTGGGTCGCCGCGTCGCTCGCGCGCGCGCCGTTCGTCGTCGTGCGGCGCGCACCGCGCATCGGCGCTGCGATTCCCGTCGGCGTGCGCGGAATGGCGCGCGGCGAACGCTTCGGCGCGTGGATCGAGACGCGTCACATCGACGCGATGCTCACGCCCGAAGCGCTGCGCACGCGCGAGCCCGATCCGGCGCGTCGCGACCTGCCCGCGTTCGCGTTGTTGCGCGCGGTCGCGCCGATCATCGACGGATGCGGTCTCGAATGGGGCCCGGCCGGCAGCGCGGGCTTCGAGCTCGCGTGCGCGATGCCGGCGATCACGCGCGACAGCGACCTCGATATCGTCGTGCGCGCGCCGACGCCCTTGCCCCGCGAAGACGCATCGGCGCTCTTCGATGCGCTCTCGCAAGCGGCGCAGAAGGAAGACACGCGCATCGACGTGCAGATCGAAACATGCGACGCGGCTTTCTCGCTCGCGGAGTTCGCGCGCGTCGGACTACGCGTCATGCTGCGGCACGCCGACGGCCCGCGCCTCGTCGCGAATCCGTGGGCAGCGGCATGATCGCCTATCTCTTTCCCGGACAGGGCGCGCAAGCGCCGGGCTTTCTGCATCGGCTCGGCGGCGGCGAGCCGCATCCGGCGATCGTCCGCACGCTCGACGAAGCATCCGATGTGCTCGGCGCGGACGTCCGCGATCTCGACAGCGCCGACGCGCTCAAATCGACCGTCGCCGTGCAGATTTCGCTCGTCGTCGCGGGCGTGGCCGCGGCGCGCGCGCTCGCGGAGGAAGGCGTCGAGCCGGAAGCCGTCGCGGGCTTGTCGGTCGGGGCGTTCGGCGCGGCGGTCGTGTGCGGCGCGATTCGCTTCGACGATGCGCTCGAACTCGTGCGCCTGCGCGCCAGGCTGATGGAAGACGCGTATCCGAGCGGCTACGGCATGCTCGCCGTGCTCGGGCTCAACGAAAGGGAGATCGCCCGCGCGATCGCCGATTGCGGCGCCGACGCCTACATCGGCAATCTGAACGCGCCGCGTCAGATCGTCCTTTCGGGCAGCGACGCCGCGCTCGCGCAAGTGCGCGACATCGCCCTGTCGCGCGGCGCGCGGCGCGCCGAACGGCTGTGCGTGAGCGTGCCCTCGCATTGCGTGCTGCTGGAAAGCGCCGCGCAACGGCTCGGCGAAGCGGCGAGCAAGGTGCGGATCGAGGCGCCGCGCATCGCCTACATCGGCAATCGCGGCGCGCGCGTGCTGCGTCGCGCCGACGCCATTCGCGAAGACCTCGCCACCAATCTGCGCTATCCGGTGCGCTGGCACGAATCGACGATCGCGCTCGCCGAACTCGGCGCGAAGTTGTTCGTCGAGATGCCGCCGGGACAGACGCTCACGCAGCTTGCCGCCGAAGCCTTGCCGGACGCGGCTTCGATCGCGATGGACGCCGCACCCGCCGCATCCGTCGCCGCACGCGTGCGCGCCGCCTGCAGGCGCGCGACCGATTGATTCGCGTTTCGTGCGCGACTGATGCACGGTTTCCGCTGGCGTTTTCATCTTTTTTGCCGACAAAATCGGAATTTTCGAATAGCTTACGAATCGACTGTCATTAGCATTTCGCTGCGTTCGCGCAATCTGCGCAGAACGACGATCACAACAACATTCGAAAGGTAAAACTATGACGATCTTCCGCATCGCGCTGGCGGCCTCCGCTGTGTTCACACTTGCGTCGTGCAGCAGCATGAGCAGCATGGATCCGAACCAATTGATGCAATCCGGGCAAATGGCGACTCAGGCGCTGTCGCTGAGCGACTCCGATGTCCGCACGCTGTCCGACAAGTCCTGTGCCGAACTCGACAAGGAAAACAAAGTCGCGGCGGCCAACAGCCCGTACACCCAGCGCCTGAACAAGATTTCGAAGCAGCTCGGCGACAACATCAACGGCGTGCCGGTCAATTACAAGGTTTATCTGACGAAGGACGTCAACGCGTGGGCGATGGCGAACGGCTGCGTGCGCGTTTACAGCGGCCTCATGGACCTGATGAACGATGACGAAGTGCGCGGTGTCGTCGGGCACGAAATGGGGCACGTCGCGCTCGGCCATACGAAGAAAGCGATGCAGGTGGCGTACGCGACGTCGGCGGCGCGCACGGTGGCTTCGGCGGCGGGCGGTATGGTCGGAAGCCTGTCGGCGTCGCAGCTCGGCGATCTGTCGGAAAAATTCGTCAACGCGCAGTTCTCGCAAACGCAGGAATCGGCCGCTGACGATTACTCCTTCGATACGCAGAAGAAGAAGGGCTACGACCCGAAGGGACTGGTCACGGCGTTCCAGAAGCTCGCGACCATCGATGGCGGCAAGTCGAGCATGCTGAGTTCGCATCCGTCGTCGCCGGCGCGCGCGAAGCATATCGAGGACCGGATCGCGTCAGGGAAGTAAGGATGTGACTGAGCGCGAGCGGCGACGCTCGCGTTCTCTTCGGCGACGATTCAGAAGGATGACGAAGCGATGCACTTCGTCGCAATGCACTTCGTCGCAATGCACTTCGCCGACTAACGCGGCAAAAAGAAAAAGCCCCGCAAGTTTTTAACCTTGCGGGGCCTTTCTACGACAACTGGCGGAGACGGAGGGATTCGAACCCTCGATCCAGTTTTTAGCCAGATGCTCCCTTAGCAGGGGAGTGCCTTCGACCTCTCGGCCACGTCTCCCAAACTTTTCGCCGCACCGGGAGTGCAGTGCAACGAGATCGAGATAATAGCGTGTTCGCAGGCCGGGGTCAAATTCACACGACGATTTTTTTCGAAACGGCCAATATGGAATCGCGCGTTCAGCGAACCGCAACGATGTGAAGGCCCGCGAGCCTTCACATCTCCGTCACACGCTTACACGCTTACGCGCGATCCAGCTCGAACGCCTTGTGCAGCGCGCGCACGGCGAGTTCGGTGTACTTCTCGTCGATCAGCACCGAGATCTTGATTTCGGACGTCGAGATCATCTGGATGTTGATGCCCTCTTCCGACAGCGTGCGGAACATCGTGCTAGCAATACCCACGTGCGAGCGCATGCCGACGCCCACCACCGACACCTTCGACACCTTCGGGTCGCCCAGCACGGTTTCGGCCTGGACGTGGCCCTTCACCTGGTTGTTCAGGATTTCGAGCGCGCGCTGATAGTCGCCGCGGCCGACCGTGAACGTGAAGTCGGTCTTGCCGTTCACGCTCTGGTTCTGAATGATCATGTCGATGTCGATGTTCGCATCGGCGACCGGGCCGAGAATCTGATACGCGACGCCCGGCTTGTCAGGCACGCCCATGACCGCGATGCGCGCTTCGTCGCGCTGGAACGCGATGCCAGAAATCACTGCTTTTTCCATGTTCTCGTCTTCTTCAAAAGTAATCAGGGTGCCGGAGTGCATTTCGGCTTCGAGCGGCATCAGCGGGTCGGTCAGGCTGGAGAGCACACGCGTCTTCACCTGATACTTGCCGGCGAATTCCACCGAGCGGATTTGCAGCACTTTCGAGCCGAGGCTCGCCATCTCCAGCATTTCCTCGAAGGTCACGCGGTCCAGCCGGCGCGCTTCTTCCACCACGCGCGGATCGGTCGTGTAGACGCCGTCGACGTCGGTGTAGATCAGGCATTCGTCCGCTTTCATCGCCGCCGCGATCGCAACCGCCGACGTGTCCGAGCCGCCGCGTCCGAGCGTCGCGATATGGCCTTCCGGATCGACGCCCTGAAAGCCCGTGATGACCACGACCTTGCCCGCGTCGAGGTCCTTCAGCACGCGTTCGCCGTCGATTTCGCTGATACGCGCCTTCGTGAACGCGCTGTCCGTCTTGATCGGCACTTGCCAGCCGGCATAACTCACGGCGTCGAGGCCTTCCGCGTGCAGCGCGATGGCCAGCAAGCCCACGCTGACCTGCTCGCCGGTGGAGGCAATCATGTCGAGTTCGCGCGGGTCCGGATCGGCCTTGATGTCTTTCGCGAGACCGAGCAGGCGATTGGTTTCGCCGGACATCGCCGAGGGCACGACGACCATCTTGTGGCCGGCCTTATGCCATTTGGCGACGCGCTTGGCGACGTTCTTGATGCGCTCGACCGAGCCCATCGAAGTGCCGCCGTATTTGTGTACGATGAGTGCCATTGTCGTTCTTGAACTGGAGAGAAAACCGCGCTTCACGCGCTTTGACGCGAGAACGCTCGAGACTCGCGCTCGATCGCTTCAGGGGATGTCGAAGCCGGCTACGATACGCGGGCGCTGCCGCACGCCCTTCGCACGCTCGCGCCATTGATAAGCGACGCGAGCGGATGCGTCGTTGCGGGCGAAATCGAGTCTTTTGAACGCAGATGCCGCGCAAAAACGCGCTTGGGCGAAAACGAGTTACCGTACCCGATCGAGGCTGAAATTACAAGATGAGGCACCGGTGACGGCGATTTTACCGGCTTCGGCGCAACGTTTGCCCAAAGCGCCTCACACGAGCAGCAAATCCGGCCGCCACGAAATGCGCCGCAGCGGTCCGTGCGCGGCGCTCGGCGCGGCCTCGCGGTTCACGCCGACATGCGGCACGAACAGCAGCGCCTCGCCGATGAAAAGCAGCGGTACGTCGCGCTTCCAGGCCGGCACGCCGCGCTCCTGAAAGAGGTTCTTGAGCGTGCGGCTCGGCGCTTCGGCCGCGACGCGCATGCGCTCGCCGCCCGCACGCGAACGCGCGACGAGCGGCGCGGCGCGCAATACGCCCTCCCCGACGACATCGTCGGCGGAAGAATCAGCGGGCTCGAACACGAACGAGCCGCGCCATTGCGGCAGACGCCACACCTCTTCGCCCTGCCATAGCAGTTCCGCCGCGACTTTGAGCGCGGCCGCGCCTTCATCGAGATCGGGCGCATCGGCGCTGTCGCCGGCTTCCCAGAACAGCAGATTGCGATACACGCGCAAGCTGTGCCCCGCATGATCGACGCGCAGCGCGTGGCCATCGCGCGCGGCGGCGGCATCGCGCAACTGACGCAACATGTCGGCGATGCGCGCCGTCGATGCCGCCATCAAACCGCGCGAGCGGATCCAGAAACGCATGAGATTGATCGCGCGCTCGTCGTCGAGTGCGAGAAACGCGTCGAGCACGAGCGCGCCCTCTTCGTCGGCGCTCTGAACGTGTCCCAGATCGATGCGCGCAAGCTGATCCAAAAGCCGCTGCGCCGACGCGGCATGCGATGCCGTGCGCGCGAGGGCATCGCGAAAGCCGGGAAAATGCACCGCGAGCATCGGCAGCACGTCATGGCGCAGCGCGTTGCGCGAATAGCGCGTGTCGGCGTTGGATTCGTCGTCGATCCAGCTCAGGTCGCGCTCGTGCGCGTATTGCTCCAGTTGCGCGCGCAGCAGGCGCAGCAGCGGACGCACACGCGGCGCGGCGCCGTCCGCGCGTTGCGGCGCCATCGCCGCGAGGCCCGCGACGCCCGCGCCGCGCAGCAGTTGCAGCAGCACGGTTTCGGCCTGATCGTCGGCATGATGCGCGATGAGCAGCGCCGCCGCGCCATGCTGATCGCAGAGCTCGTCGAGCGCGCGATAACGCGCGTCGCGCGCCGTGGCTTCGAGGCTCTCGCCGCCGGTCCGCGCGACATCGACATGACGCGCGTCATACCGCACGCCGAGCGACGCCGCAAAGCGCTCGCAATGCGCGGCCCACGCGTTGGCGTTCGGACTCAGACCGTGATGAACATGCAGCGCGATCACACGTCGCGCGCCGAAGCAACTCACGGCCGCGTCGAGCAGCACGGTGGAGTCGAGCCCGCCGCTCAATGCGACCGCGAGAAGTGAATCCGGGGAAAGGTCCGCGTCCGAAACCGCCGCGCGCACCGCCTGTAACACGAGGCGGCCGGCCGGGGTTTCGTTATCGGATGTCACGAGAGTTCGTGATGGATGAGATGACGAAGATGACGGGAACGGATTACGCGCCCGGCAGCGATTCCTTGAACTTGCCGTACGCCATCAGCTTTTCGAAGCGGCGCTCGCGCAAGTCGTTGACGCTCATGCCCTGGAACTGACGCAGCGAATCGGCGAGTGCGCGGCGCAGGAGCGCGGCCATGCCCTTCGCGTCGCGATGCGCGCCGCCGAGCGGCTCGTTCACGATCTTGTCGATGAGACCGAGCGCCTTAAGACGATGCGCCGTGAGGCCGAGCGCTTCGGCCGCTTCCGGCGCCTTCGCCGCGCTCTTCCACAGGATCGACGCGCAGCCTTCCGGCGAAATGACCGAGTACGTGGAGAACTGCAGCATCATCACGGTATCGGCGACGGCGATCGCCAGCGCGCCGCCCGAGCCGCCTTCACCGATGATCGTCGTGATGATCGGCGTCTTGAGCTCCGCCATCACATAGAGATTGCGGCCGATGGCTTCCGACTGGCCGCGCTCTTCCGCGCCGATGCCCGGGTACGCGCCCGGCGTATCGACGAACGTGAAAATGGGCAAGCTGAACTTCTCGGCGGTACGCATCAGGCGCTCCGCCTTGCGATAGCCTTCCGGACGCGGCATGCCGAAGTTGCGCAGCGCGCGTTCCTTCGTGTCGCGGCCCTTCTGATGGCCGATCACCATGCACGGCTGGCCATTGAAGCGCGCGAAGCCGCCGACGATCGCGAGGTCGTCCGCGAATGCGCGGTCGCCGTGCAATTCATGAAAATCGGTGAAAAGCTCGCTGACGTAATCGAGCGTGTACGGACGCTGCGGGTGACGCGCAATCTGCGAAACCTGCCACGGCGACAGGTTTGCGTAGAGATCCTTCGTGAGCTGCTGGCTCTTCTTCGACAGCCGCTCGATTTCTTCCGAAATATCGACAGCGGAATCGTCCTGAACGAAGCGGAGTTCTTCGATCTTCGCTTCGAGTTCAGCGATCGGCTGCTCGAAATCCAGAAACGTGGTCTTCATATGTTCGAGTCCTGGGAACATCGGGCAGCGCGTATTCTAACCGCGTCCGCCCCTCAAAAATTCGCGCGTGAACTATCGATTATAAAGCAACGATAGCGCGCGCTTTTCGCGTGGTTATTTTAGTGATCTGACGGAATTGGATTAAGGCTGCGCCACATGTACCACGTCGCGACCGTGCGCCACGGTTCCCAGTTCGCCGCCACTTCGCGCGCCTCGCTGCGCGTCACCGGCTCGCCGCTGAAGTAGTTGACGCTGATCGCCTGAATCAGGCCGAGATCGTCGAGCGGCAGGACGTCCGGGCGCGACAGATTGAAGATGAGGAACATCTCCGCCGTCCATCGGCCGATGCCGCGAATCTGCGTGAGCTCGGCGATGACGGCTTCGTCGTCCATCGACGTCCATGCGTCGACGTGCAGCGCGCCCGATTCGAAATGCTGCGCGAGATCGAGAATGTACTCGGCCTTGCGTTTGGATAAGCCGCACGCCTGCAGTTTCTCGTGACCGAGCTTGATGAAGTGCGCCGGATGAACCTCGGGACATGCGCCCTTCACCCGTTCCCAGATCGCCTGCGCGGCCTTCACCGAAATCTGCTGGCCGGCAACGGAACGCGCGAGCGTGGAGAACGGATCGCCGAGATTGACGAGATGAATCTCGCCGAACTTCGGAATCAGCTTCTTGAGTATGCGGTCGCGTCGCATCAAATCTGCGCACGCGCGGTCCCAGTAGTCGGGACGAACGGCTTCGCGCGTGAGTCCGCCGATCTGCACGGGCACCGCGGCATCCGATGTGACGACGCGCGACTTGCGCACCACTTCGCCGCGTTCGGCGACGAGCGCCTGAGCGCGCGCGCCATCGCCTGCGACCGCGCGGCCGTTGCCCTTCGCGGGCGACGCTTCGGCTTCTTCCGTGCCCGCTTTCGATGCGCGCGCAGCGCCGTTCAGGCGCGTTGCCGTCTCCGGCTTCGCGGCCTTGAGCGCAACGCTGCGCGCCGGCTTCGCCGTCTTGCCGGCCGCCGCACCTGCGCCATCGATCTTCTGCGTGTTCACTTTCGTTTGTGCGCTGCTCGCGCGCTTCGTTGCGCCCGACGCATCGCTGACAGACGCGGGTCGCTTGACCGGCGTCTTCCTGGCCGTTGCCATCTTGCCTCCTGCCTGGTGAGTCGATCAGAGGGTTCGAAGGGCCGCGCTCAAACGCGGCGCCATTCGGTCGACCCACCCGGTTTGTCTTCAAGCGCAATACCGGCTTCGAGCAATGCAGCGCGAATCCGGTCTGCTTCGGCATAGTTCTTCGCCTGCTTCGCGGCGATGCGCTCGGCGATCTTCGTTTCGATCTCTTGCGGCGAGAGTCCCTCGCTCGAGCCTGCGCCGCTCGCCCGCTGCAGGAACGCACGCGGCTCGCGCTGAAGCAGTCCGAGCACGCCCGCAAGACCCTTGAGCTGACGAGCGAGCGCGGCATCGCGCGTACGATTCACTTCGCTCGCGAGATCAAACAACACCGACACGGCCACCGGCGTGTTGAAGTCGTCGTTCATCGCAGACTGGAAACGCTGCGCGTTCGCCTCGCTCCAGTCAAGTTGCTGATTGTCCGGCTCGACATCCTTCAACGCCGTATATAGGCGCGTCAACGCGTTCTTTGCGTCGTCGATATGCACGTCGCTGTAATTCAGCGGCGACCGATAGTGTGCCCGCGCAATAAAGAAGCGCACGACTTCAGCATCAAATTTTTCAAGAACTTCGCGGATCGTGAAAAAGTTGCCGAGCGACTTCGACATCTTTTCACTGTCGATCTGCACGAAGCCGTTGTGCATCCAGTAGTTCACGAACTGCTTTCCGGTTGCGCCTTCGCTTTGCGCGATCTCGTTCTCGTGATGCGGGAACTGGAGATCCATGCCGCCACCGTGGATGTCGAACTGTTCGCCGAGCAACGTGCAGCCCATCGCGGAACATTCGATGTGCCAGCCGGGACGCCCGCGGCCCCACTTCGAGTTCCAGCCTGTGTCTTCCGGCTCGCCCGCCTTCGATTGCTTCCACAGCACGAAGTCGAGCGGATCTTCCTTGGCGTCGTTGGCCGTGACGCGCTCGCCGGCGCGCAAGTCTTCGATCGACTTGCCGGACAGCTTGCCGTAGTCGGCGAACTTGCGCACCGAGTAATTCACGTCGCCGTCTTTGGCCTGATATGCATAACCGTTGGCGTGCAACGCATCGATCATGCCGAGCATCTGCGGCACGAACTCGGTCGCGCGCGGCTCGATGTCCGCACGCGCGACGCCGAGCGCGTCCATGTCCTCATACATCGCCTCGATGAAACGCTGCGTGAGCGACTTGATCGATTCGTTGTTCTCCACCGCGCGGCGAATGATCTTGTCGTCGATGTCGGTGATGTTGCGGACGTAAGTCACCTTGTAGCCGATCTCGCGCAGCCATCGCTGAACGATGTCGAACACCACGAACATGCGCGCGTGCCCGACGTGACAGTAGTCATACACGGTGATTCCGCAGACATACATGCGTACCTCGCCGGCGCGAAGCGGCGTGAAGGTTTGCTTGTCACGCGCGAGCGTGTTGTAGATGCGCAGCGAGTTCATAGAAGGCGAAGCATGGGCCGGAATCAACCGTGTGCCGGGCAGCGAGCGCCGTGAGCGATACGCGCGGGAGCGAAGAGACCCACACGCGAGCGCGAACACGACGGTCATGCGACCAGGACGGAGACGGCCACGAGTGGCGAAAGACAGTCTGGAGTCGGCGCGAGATGCTCGCCTGGAGATCCAGGCGCAAGACTCGTGCGCGGGACGTGCAGACCTTTTGTTAGAATGGGTCGGAGTATAACACCGGGACTTGAGCCTATGAAATCTCGAAGCGGCCGCGCGGCGGGCATGGCAAGCCGCGCTCCGGGCCGGGCCGAAAGCACTGCCGGACACGACGCCGCATCGGGCATTTCCGCTCGTTCTCCAGTGCTCGCACGCCTTCGCGTGCTCGGGCGCTCGCCGTCCCTTTCGCCGCTTTCACGGCTTCTTTCGCCGCCTCATTCATTGACTCGATTCCAAGTGACTCATCGCCACGCGCGCACGCCTCTGCAACTCTCTTGCCGGCTCGTTTCCCGGACGCTCGCCATCGCGGCGCTCGGCTTCGCATGTGTCGGCATGTCCGGGGCCGCGCTCGCGCAGACCTCGACCGCAACTCGCGACGACACGCCGCAGATCGATTCGGCCATCGCGGGCAAGGACTGGAACGCCGCGCTAACACAACTCGATGCGCGCATCGCGAGCAACCCGCGCGACGTGCAGGCAAAGTTCAAGCGCGCCACCGTGCTCGCGCGCCTGAATCGCGACGACGAAGCCATCGCCGCCTTCACCGAGCTCACGCAAGCCTATCCAGAATTGCCGGAGCCGTACAACAACCTCGCCGCGCTCTACGCGAAGAAGGGCCGCTACGAGGATGCACGCGTCGCGCTCGAAACCGCGGTCAAGGCGAATCCAGGCTACGCGCTCGCCTATGACAACCTGGGCGATCTTTATCTTCGTCTCGCGAGCGAGTCGTACAAGCGCGCGCAATCGCTCGGCTCGAAGAGTCCGCTCACGCGCCAGCGCATCACGGCGATTCAGAACATCTACAACCCGCCGAAGAAGCGCGCGGGCGCGGCAGAAGGCGCATCGGGAACGGGCGCGGCAATTGCGCCAAGTCCGGCCGCGGACGAATGGGCACCGGCATCCGGAGCCGCCTCGCAGACGATGCCCGGTCCCGACGATTACGCGCCGTTCGGCGGCCCGACGAGCCCGCTGCCGGCCACGCCATACGTCGCGCCGCAAGCGCAGCCATAAGCAGGCGCATTCGCGGCCGACTGTTTGCATTCACCACACGAGGATCGATCCTTCATGAAATTCCTGATGTTGGCGCTGTCGAGCGCTGCCCTGATCGCGACCACGCCTGCGTTAGCGCAGCCGAACGCGCAGGCCGCGCACCCCACCGTGCTCTTCAAGACCACGCAAGGCGACATCAAGGTCGAGCTGTATCCCGAGAAAGCGCCGAAGACGGTCGCGAACTTTCTCGACTACGTGAAGTCCGGTCAGTACAGCGGCACGATCTTTCATCGTGTGATTCCGGGCTTCATGATCCAGGGCGGCGGCTATAGCACGAGCTTCGCCGAGAAGCCGACGCGCGCGCCGATTCCGCTCGAAAGCAAGAACGGTCTGAAGAACGCCACCGGCACGCTCGCGATGGCGCGCACGAGCGATCCGAATTCGGCCACCGCGCAGTTCTTCATCAATACCGTCGATAATGCGGGTCTCGACTATCCGAGCCCGGACGGCAACGGCTACGCCGTGTTCGGCAAGGTCGTCGCGGGCATGGACGTCGTGAAGAAGATCGAAGGCAGCCCGACCACCACGCGCGGCCCGATGCAGGACGTGCCGCAAAAGCCGACCGTGATCGAGTCGGCCACCGTGGTCCCGCAGTAATCCGTAAGCGCCTGTCGCTGACCTGGCGCGCGCTGCGCCAGGGCTCAATCAAACACAATGGAGAGAACATCATCATGGTCGAACTGCATACGAACCACGGCGTCATCAAGATTGAACTGGACGCCGACAAGGCCCCGAAGACGGTCGAGAACTTCCTCAACTACGTGAAGAAGGGTCATTACGACAACACCGTGTTTCATCGCGTGATCGATGGCTTCATGATCCAGGGCGGCGGCTTCGAGCCGGGCATGAAGCAGAAGCCGACCGATGCGCCGATCGACAACGAAGCCAACAACGGCCTCAAGAACGAAAACGGCTCGATCGCGATGGCGCGCACGAACGACCCGCATTCGGCGACTGCACAGTTCTTCATCAACGTGAAGGACAACGACTTCCTGAACCACTCGTCGCCGACGCCGCAAGGCTGGGGCTACACCGTGTTCGGCAAGGTCGTCGAAGGCATGGACGTGGTCGAGAAGATCAAGAAGGTGAAGACCGGCTCGAAGGGCTTCCACCAGGACGTTCCGGTCGACGACGTGGTGATCGAGAAGGCCGTCGTGGTCTGATCACGGTCATTGCATGATCGATACGAAGACTTCATTCGATCGCGAAGCAGCGGGCACAGCGAAAAACGCGCGCCCGCTGTTTTTCATTGGCGATCTGCATCTCTCCGAAGCGATTCCGAAAACCGTTGCGGCCTTCGAGCATTTCATCGAGGTCACGGCGAACGATGCCGATTCGGTCTTCATCCTCGGCGACCTGTTCGAGTTCTGGATCGGCGACGACATTCTCGACGGCCCCGCGACCGACCCGCGCGCCAGCTTCGCGCGCCGCATGACGCGCCTCATGCATACGCTCTCGGAACGCGGCATCGGCCTATATGTGATGCACGGCAATCGCGATTTCCTGCTGGGCAAGCGCTTCATGAAAGATGCAGGCGCGCTGCCGCTGCCCGATCCGTTCGTCATCACCGCGTTCGGCAAGCGCATCGTGCTCGCCCACGGCGATGGCCTGTGCACCGCCGATCGCGCCTATCAAGGCTTTCGCTCGTTCGCGCGCAACAAGCTCGCGCAACGGCTCTTTCTGGCGTTGCCGCTCGACACGCGCCTGGGCATCGGCCAGCGCATGCGCTCGAAAAGCGAGGGCGCGCGCGTGACCACCGGCGTCAAGGCGAAGTACGACGTGACGAAGAAAGCGGTCGCGGAACTCTTCATCAATAGCCGCACGAACACGCTGATTCACGGCCACACGCATCGTCCGGCGATGCATCGCGAAGTCGCAGGCGTGCGCTGGGTTCTGCCCGACTGGGAACTCGACGCGGACCCGCCGCGCGGCGGCTATCTGCGCGTCGATGAAGAAGGCGTGCGCCCGCTGCCGCTTTAACTCGCGCGTTCGAGCGACGCGGCGCGCTCGTCCGCCGCCTTGCCATCCATCGACGTGCACAGGCGCTTGAGATCGACGAGCGCGGCGCCATCGACGGCGTTGAGCGCTTCCACGCGCGCGCCGAGCCGTTCGAGCGCCGCGACGATGTCGTCGATGCGCTGCGTCTGCGTCGACGCGTGATCGATCAGCCCGTGGATCGCGAGCGACACGGGATCGTCCGCGTTCGGCGTAATGCCGTAAGCGCAAAAGCCGCTCTTCGCGGTTTCATCGGATGGCTTCTTCGCGACGGCCGGCATCACGATGCGCGCCGGATTGCCCACCGCCGTACCGCCCGCCGGCACCGGCTTCACGACGACCGCATTCGAGCCGATCTTCGCATCGGCGCCGACCGTGAAGCCGCCGAGCACCTTCGCGCCCGCACCGACGATCACGCCGCGCCCGAGCGTCGGATGACGTTTCGCGCCGCGCGTGAGCGACGTGCCGCCGAGCGTCACGCCCTGATAGATCGTGCAGTCGTCGCCGATTTCGGCCGTCTCGCCGATCACGACGCCCATGCCGTGATCGATGAACACGCGCCGTCCGAGCGTCGCGCCCGGATGAATTTCGATGCCGGTGAGAAAGCGCGCGATCTGCGACACGAACCGCGCGAGCCAGCGCCATTGTCCGCGCCAGCACGCGTTCGCGATGCGATGCAGGACGATCGCGTGCAGCCCCGGATAACAGGTGACGACTTCCCAGGCGCTGCGGGCGGCGGGATCGCGCTCGCGGATGGCGGCGATGTCTTCGCGAAGTCGGTCGAACATGGCGATGTCTCTGAAAGGGGGACGAGTGCTTTGCACGAATCGCGCAAAGCTTATCGGCGTTCGCCGTTTTTCGCCGATTGTAGGACGAGCGCGCGCAGTCTGCCCGATGCCCCCGACGCCAGCGCGGTCAGTCCTTTTTCGTCCGAAGGAGGATGTGCTTCGCGATGCCGCGCAAAATATTCACTTCTTCGCGCTCGAGCCGGGAACGCGCGAACATCCGCCGCACGCGCGACATCAGCTTCTTCGGATTGGCCGGATCGAGAAAATCGAGCGCGACGAGCGCGTCTTCGAGATGCGCGTACATGCCTTCGATTTCATCGCTCGATGCGCTCTGCCCCGCCGATTCCACCACGGCAAGCAGGCTCGCGGACGTCTGGAACGCGACGCGTAGTTCATACGCGAGCACCTGCACGGCCTGCGCGAGATTGAGCGAGCTGTAGGCGGGATTGGCCGGAATATGTGCGAGCGCGCTGCATCTTTCGACGTCCGCGTTGGAAAGCCCGGTGCGCTCGTTGCCGAACACGAGCGCGATATCGCCGTGGCGCACGAATTCATGCGCGCGTTCGGCGAGCGCGCGCGGCGGCATCTGCGGCGGCCCGTATTCGCGCATACGCGCGGTCAGCGCGACCGACCAGCGCACGCCGACGAGCGCATCGGCGAGCGTGTCGACGACATGCGCGGACGCGAGCACGTCGTCGGCGCCGGAGGCCATCGCGATGGCTTCGGGCTCGTTCTTGACGTCGGTCACGCGCGGCGCGACGAGGACGAGGCGCGCGAAGCCCATCGTCTTGAGCGCGCGGGCGGCCGCGCCGACATTGCCCGGATGACTCGGCTCGACCAGGATGAAGCGCGTCGACGTGAAGCCGCCGGCGGGCGCGGAAAGTTCGTTGGGTTCCAAGGCGCGGTTCGTGCTGAATTTTGAAGAAAGTGCGACCCGATATGTTAACGCGCTTTGGCCATGCGCCGGAACCGCGCGGCCACTTTCGGGTAAAATGGCGCCTTCGCGCGCGGCGAACGGTTCTTGCATGGCTTCCAAAGAACCTTCGCGCGAACGCCCCGCTCTTATTCAATTCGTCTTTCGTCGACATAGTCGTTGTCGCCAATTTTCCCGTCCACACGAAGCTGCTGGGCGGTCAGAGGATTTCGCTCATGCATCCGATGCTCAATATCGCTGTCAAGGCCGCCCGCCGCGCCGGACAGATCATCAACCGCGCGTCGCTCGATCTGGATCGTCTCCAGGTCAGCAAGAAACAGCACAACGACTTCGTGACGGAAGTCGACAAGGCGTCCGAAGCCGCGATCATCGAGACGCTGCACACCGCCTATCCCGATCACTCGATCCTCGCCGAAGAATCCGGCGCGACGGATCGCGAGTCGGAGTTTCAGTGGATCATCGATCCGCTCGACGGCACCACCAACTTCATCCACGGCTTTCCGTACTACTGCGTGTCGATCGCGCTCGCGCACAAGGGCGTCGTGCAGCAGGCGGTCATCTACGATCCGACGCGCAACGACCTCTTCACCGCATCGCGCGGCCGCGGCGCGTATCTGAACGAGCGACGCATTCGCGTGGGCAAGCTCGACCGTCTGTCGGATGCGCTGATCGGCACCGGCTTCCCGTTCCGCGACGGCCAGGGTCTGAACGCCTATATGCGCCTCTTCAGCGAAATGACGCTGTCGTGCGCAGGGCTGCGCCGTCCGGGCGCGGCGGCGCTGGATCTCGCGAACGTCGCGGCCGGCCGTCTCGACGGCTTCTTCGAGCAAGGCATCCATCCGTGGGATGTGGCGGCGGGCAGCCTCATCGTGACCGAAGCGGGCGGACTCGTCGGCAACTACACCGGCGAATCGGATTTCCTGTTCAGAAACGAAATCGTCGCCGCCAATCCGAAGGTCTACGCGCAGATGGTCAAGATCCTCGACATGTACTCGCGCACGCGCCTGACCGGCGAATAAGCCGCATCGAGGGGGCGCGTCTTGCGCCCCTTTTGTTTGACCTCTTCCGCATCCCGGGCGCGCCGCCTGCTCTGCACCGAATGCAGGGCTCCGTTACAGTGCAAGCTTTGCCCTCGTTCCGGCAACGGCGATGCGCGCTTTCTTCCGCCCGCCCCGCTCTCACGCCGCGCGCCGCGCCCCACGTTATTCCCGCTCATGAAGAAAGGCTTCTATACGATCATCGCCGCGCAGTTCGTTTCGTCGCTCGCCGACAATGCGCTCCTGATCGCGGCGATCGCCATGCTCGCCGTCGTGCATTCCGCGCCGTGGGTCACGCCGCTGTTGCAGATCTTCTTCACGATTTCGTATGTTCTGCTCGCGCCATTCGTCG
This sequence comes from Caballeronia sp. ATUFL_F1_KS4A, assembly GCF_023630905.1. Lineage (NCBI taxonomy): Bacteria > Pseudomonadati > Pseudomonadota > Betaproteobacteria > Burkholderiales > Burkholderiaceae > Caballeronia > Caballeronia sp. ATUFL_F1_KS4A. The sequence goes on from NZ_JALQEB010000010.1 coordinate 72,008, forward strand.
GCGCATTCGCCGATGCGATCCAGAAGCGCCACGTCATGTTCACGTCGAACGCGCTCAAGGCGGCCGGCTGCGCGATGATGATCGCGGGCGTGCATCCGATGATCGCGTATGGCGTCGTCGGCCTCGGCGCGGCGGCCTATTCGCCCGCGAAATACGGCATTCTCACCGAACTCTTGCCGCCGCAAAAGCTGATCGCGGCGAACGCGTGGCTCGAATCGGCGACGGTCGGCTCGACGATTCTCGGCACCGTGATCGGCGGCGCGCTCGTGAGCCAGGTCGTCGGGCGCTGGGTCGAGCACGCGCATCTGCCGTTCGTGAGCAGCGCCGCGCACGCCGCGCTCTTCGCCGTGATGGTGATCTACGCGTCGGCGGCCGTCATCAACGTGTTCATTCCCGATACCGGCGCGCGCTATCCGAATCTGCTGAACGAACCGACGAAGCTCGTCCACGATTTCTCGCACTGCTTCATGGTGCTGTGGAAGGACAAGCTCGCGCAGATCGCGCTGTGGGTCACGACGCTGCTCTGGGGCGCGGCCGTCACGCTGCAATTGCTCGTGCTGAAATGGGCCGATGCGAACCTCGGCCTGTCGCTCTCCAAAGCCGCCGTGCTGCAGGGCGTGACGGGCGTGGGCATCGCGCTCGGCGCGGCGGCGGCGTCCGCGTGGATCGTGCTGCGCCAGTCGCTGAAAGTGCTGCCGGTCGGCGTGCTGATCGGCGCGGTCGCGGTCGCGATGGCGTTCTACAACAAGGACCTCTTTCCGGCCGGCGCGGGCGTGCATATCGGTCCGCTCTTCGCGCCGGCGTACATCCTGATGGCCTATCCGCTGATGATCGCGCTCGGCGGCCTGTCGGGCTTTTTCATCGTGCCGATGAACGCGATCCTGCAGCATCGCGGCGCGACGCTGCTGTCGGCCGGACATTCCATCGCGGTGCAGAACTTCAACCAGAATCTCGCCGTGCTCGCGATGCTCGGCGCTTACGCCTTGCTGTTGACGGAGAAGGTGCCGGTGCAGTGGATCATCGTCGCGTTCGGCGTCTTCGTGTGCCTGATGATGGCGCTGGCGATGCGCCGCCACACGCACAACGAGCGCGAAACCGATCTCGTCGCGCTCGTCGAGGAATGAACCTTGCTCCACGGTGAACGGTGTATTCTGGGTTCATGCCCCGGCGCCGGCTCACGAGGAAACCATGGGAGGAACGCCGGCGGCGGGGTCGGGTCGTAACGCCATGTACGGCCCGGCGCGGCCGATCGCGGGCATCCGCATGGCGCATCGCGGAAGGACCCGGCGATATCCATTCCTCGGCAAACGTCAATAAAGGAGCATGGAAATGGGATTGTTCACACGTTCGACGCTCGACAGCAAGATCAATGGCGCAGCCGATGTCGGCCAGCGCGCGGTACGCGGTGCGAGCGACGCGGTCGATTCGGCGAGCAGCCAGTTGCGCAGCCTGCTCGATGATCTGGAAAGCTCGATCTCCGGCGCAAGGGACGTCGATGCCGACAAGCTGCGCAAGGAGCTGCAATCGCGCCTCAAGACCGCCCGTTCGCAGATGAACGGCGCGGGCACGGCGCTCACCGGCAGACTGAACGACGCAGCCGGTTACGCCGACGAGTTCGTTCACGACAAGCCGTGGCACACGCTCGGCGCGGTGGCGGGTCTCGCATTGCTCGTCGGATATCTCGCCGGGCGCGCGTGACGCGCTCCGGCGTCATCGGAAATCGCCGCCGGCACGGCATCGCGCCCGTGCCGGCGGCGGCGTTCGCGTGGGCAATGCATATCGACTAGGCACATCTCGTTGGCCATTCGGCCGACTCGCCGTCATCTCGCGACAGGTTAAACTCCTGCTCTATCGGCTGAACGACGGCCGGCGCACGTCGCGCCCGGCCGTTTAGTCATTCTGGCCTTCAAAGCACGCAAGATGGGCACTCAAACGGCAACTCCCGACACCTTACCAGACACCGCCGCGCCGCTCGCGGACCTGTCGCAGCACACGCCGATGATGCAGCAGTATCTGCGCATCAAGGCGGAGCATCCCGGCACGCTCGTTTTCTACCGGATGGGCGATTTCTACGAGCTTTTCTTCGACGACGCCGAGAAAGCCGCGCGTCTGCTCGATCTCACGCTCACGCAGCGCGGCGCATCGGGCGGCAATCCGATCAGGATGGCGGGCGTGCCGCATCACGCATGCGAACAATATCTCGCGAAGCTCGTGAAGCTGGGCGAATCGGTGGCGATCTGCGAGCAGATCGGCGATCCGGCGACATCTAAAGGTCCGGTCGAGCGCAAGGTCGTGCGCGTCGTCACACCGGGCACGCTCACCGACGCAGCCCTGCTCTCCGATAAGAGCGATGTCTATCTGCTGGCGCTCTGCCCCGCGCACAACCGTCGCGGCGTGGTGACGAGCGTCGGCCTCGCGTGGCTCAATCTCGCGAGCGGCGCATTGCGTCTCGCGGAAGTCGCGCCGAATCAGGTCAGCGCGGCGCTCGAGCGCATTCGTCCGGCGGAAACGCTCATCGCCGATTCGATCACCGACGTTCAGGCGTCGCTCGGCGTGACGCATCCCGGCGCGACCACGCGCGTGCCGGCGTGGCACTTCGACGTCGGCTCGGGCACGCAGCGCTTGCGAGAGCAACTCGATGTCGCGAGCCTCGACGGTTTCGGCGCGCAAACGCTCACCTGCGCGTGCGGTGCGGCCGGCGCGCTGCTGCTCTATGCCGCCGCCACGCAAGGCCAGCAGTTGCGCCACGTGCGCAGTCTGAAAGTCGAATACGAATCGGAGTACATCGGGCTCGATCCGGCCACGCGACGCAATCTCGAACTCACCGAAACACTGCGCGGCACCGAATCGCCGACGCTGTTCTCGCTGCTCGACACTTGCTGTACGACGATGGGCAGCCGCCTGTTGCGCCACTGGCTGCATCATCCGCCGCGCGATGCGTCGATCGCTCAGGCGCGCCAGCAGGCGATCGGCGCATTGCTCGACGCGCCCACGAGCGGCGGCCTCGACACGCTGCGCGGCGCGCTACGCAAGATTTCGGACATCGAGCGCATCACGGGCCGTCTCGCGTTGCTGTCGGCGCGTCCGCGCGATCTGTCGAGCCTGCGCGATACCTTCGCCGCGCTGCCCGATCTGCGCGCCCTCGTCGCCGCAGTCGCCACGCATGCGCCGGCGCTCGAGCGCATCGACGCCGGGCTTGAACCGCCGCACGAATGTCTCGATCTGCTGACGAACGCCATCGCAGCGGAACCCGCCGCGCTGATTCGCGACGGCGGTGTGATCGCGCGCGGCTACGATCCCGATCTCGACGAATTGCGCGATATTTCGGAGAACTGCGATCAGTTCCTGATCGATCTCGAAGCGCGCGAGCGCACGCGCACCGGCATCGCGAATCTGCGTGTCGAGTACAACAAGGTGCACGGCTTCTATATCGAGGTCACGCGCGGGCAGACCGACAAGGTGCCCGACGACTATCGCCGCCGTCAGACGCTCAAGAACGCCGAGCGCTACATTACGCCCGAACTGAAGGCGTTCGAAGACAAGGCGCTTTCCGCGCAGGAACGCGCCCTCGCCCGCGAACGCGCGCTGTACGACGCGCTCTTGCAGAACCTGTTGCCCTTCATCGCGGATTGTCAGCGCGTCGCAAGCGCGCTCGCGGAACTCGATCTGCTGTGCGCGTTTGCCGAACGCGCCCGCGCGCTCGACTGGGTCGCACCGGAATTCAGCGCCGACGCGGGCATCGATATCGAACAGGGCCGGCATCCGGTCGTCGAGGCGCAGGTCGAGCAGTTCATCGCCAACGACTGTTGTCTCAGCCAGGACCGCAAGCTGTTGCTCATCACCGGCCCGAACATGGGCGGTAAATCGACCTTCATGCGTCAGACCGCGCTGATCGCGCTGATGGCGCACGTCGGCAGTTACGTGCCCGCAAAGCGCGCGCGTTTCGGCGCGCTGGATCGCATCTTCACGCGCATCGGCGCCGCCGACGATCTCGCGGGCGGACGTTCGACCTTCATGGTCGAGATGACGGAGGCAGCGGCGATTCTCAACGACGCGACCGCGTCGAGCCTTGTCTTGATGGATGAGATCGGACGCGGCACGTCGACCTTCGACGGCCTCGCGCTCGCATGGGCGATCGCGCGGCATCTGCTCACGCACAACGCCTGCTACACGCTCTTCGCCACGCATTACTTCGAGCTCACGCAGTTGCCCGCGGAATTTGCGCAGGCGGCCAACGTGCATCTGTCGGCGGTGGAGCACGATCACGGCATCGTGTTCCTGCACGCGGTGAGCGAAGGTCCGGCCAATCAGAGCTACGGTCTGCAGGTCGCGCAGCTCGCCGGCGTGCCAGGCGCCGTGATCCGCGCGGCGCGCAAGCATCTCGTCCATTTGGAGCAGCAGTCGATCAGCCAGCCCGCCGCGCAATTCGACCTGTTCGCGAGCCAGCCTTACACGCCTTATGAAGATGAAGCGCCAGCGAAGGAAGCGCCCGAACATCCGGTGATGGAAAAACTGCGCGCGCTCGATCCGAACGATCTGCGGCCGCGTGAGGCGCTCGATCTGCTCTACGAACTGCATGAACTGGCGAAGCTTGCGCCGGATGCCTCGCGTTGAGCGTGACACTTCGCGCGTTGCGCGTGCCGCGACACGTTTGACGCGCGTCATGGCGATCGGCGCCGCACTCGCGTGCGGCACGATCGCGCAGGCGCGCGCCGAGGGCAGCGCGCCGCTCGGCTTCGCGGTTCTGTCCGGCGCCATTTCCCGCCCCGCCGACGAAGCGCCCGTGCGCCGCATGCTCGACGCGATCGGGCGCGACCCCAACATCGCGTTCATCGTCTACGACGGCAATTTGAAGGACGGCGCCGAACCGTGCCGCGACAGCGTCTATCAGTCGCGGCACGATCTGCTCGACGCGTCGCGCACGCCGCTCGTGCTGCTGCTCGGCCAGCACGACTGGGCGGATTGCGGACTCGCGCATGCGGGTGCCTACGATCCGGTCGAGCGGCTCGACTTCGTGCGCCAGCTCTTTTTCGCCGATGCCGGGTCGCTCGGGCAGAACCCGCTTACGCTCTCGCGCGAAAGCGATGTCGCGCGCTTTCGGACCTTCCGGGAAATCGTGCGCTGGCAGGCGCAAGGCGTCGCGTTCATCGGGCTGAATGCACCGAGTCCGAACAATCACTATCTGACCGCGGGCGGGCGCAACGGCGAGTTCGAGGATCGCGCCGTCGCGACAACATTCTGGCTCGAACACGCGGCGGAATCGGCGCGACGTTCCGAGATGCGCGCGCTCGTCATCCTGTTGCAGGGCGATCCCGATTTTTCGCGCTACGAACGGCGCGAGCGCTTCGCGTGGCTGCGCTTCTCGCGCACGAACCAGCCGCGCGATGGCTTTTTCGAATTGAAACGCAGCCTCGTGAAAGCGGCCGAAAGTTTTCGCGGGCCCGTGATCGTGATTCACGGCACGGATGCGCCCGAGCCGAACGGCTTTCACATCGATCAACCTTTGCGCAACGACAAGGGCTTGATCGTTACGAATCTCACGCGCGTCGCGATTGCGTTCAAGAAGCCGCAATCGCAATGGCTCGAAGTGCAGAGCGATGCGCAGTGGCATCCGCCGTTTCGTCTGCGCGTGCGCGATGTGAAGGACACGCGCACGCGTGAACCGGTCGCGCCACCAGAGACGCCGGCTGCATCGTATCCGGCTCCTTACCCCGCGCCTCAGCCGACGATGCCCGCATCAGCGCCGCCCGCGTTGCCGCGTAACGACCTGCCCGAGTCGCTGCCGGCGCCGCCGTCGATGCCCCTGCCGGCATCCGACCTGCCGCCGATCCTCACGCCGCCGCAGTCGTTGCCGCCGATCTATCCCGTGCCCGCGTCGGGCGTGCAGAACGGGACCGGCGCGACGAACGGGCAATAAAAAAGCGCAGCCGTAGCTGCGCTTTCTTCATCGGCCGACGCGCTCAGTGCAGCGTCGGACCTGCGTCCTTGGGCGGTGCGTCGTCATCGTCTTCGTCGTCATCGACGACATGCAGGCCGTCCGCGCCGTGCGCGTGTTGATGTTCGATTTCGTCGTCCGTCGCCGTGCGCACTTCCTGCACCGACAGCGCGAAACGCAGCGCCATGCCGGCGAGCGGATGATTGCCGTCGAGCACCACTTTGTCTTCGGCGACGTCGGTCACGGTGTAGATGAGCGAGTCGATATCGTCATCGCCGTCTTCGGGCGTGCCTTCGAACTGCATGCCGACTTCCAGCGGCTCCGGAAAACGGCTGCGCTCTTCGACCTTCACGAGCTCGGGATCGTACTCGCCGAATGCATCCTGCGGCTCGAGTTGAATGAGCGTTTCATAGCCCGCCTCGTGACCGTCGAGCGCTTCCTCGATCTTGGGGAACGTGCCATCATAGCCGCCGTGCAGATAGACCATCGGCTCGTCGCTCTCCTCGATCAGATTGCCTTGCGCATCCGATAGCTTGTAAGCGACCGAAACGACAGTGTCTTTCGCAATTTTCATTGGATCCTCCAAGATACAAGCCTCGATTATACGATGCCCAAGCGGCCCTCATACGCAACACCGTCCCCCGTTTCCGGCCTTCCCGAGCATGCCCGCGCGCCTTTGCCGGACGAACTCACACCGCTGTTGGGCAACCGTACGCCGCGACAGTTCATGCGGCGTTACTGGCAGAAGAAACCGCTCTTGATCCGGCAGGCGATTCCCGATATCGCGGCGCCGCTCGCACGCGACGAACTGTTCGAACTTGCCGATCTCGACGACGTCGAGGCGCGGCTCATCACGCATTTTCGCAATGCGTGGAATCTGGAGCACGGACCGTTCGCGCCCGACGAATTGCCATCGGTCAAAAAGCGTGAATGGACGCTGCTCGTGCAAGGCGTGAACCTGCATCACGACCGCGCACACGCGCTGATGAACCGGTTCCGCTTCATTCCGGACGCGCGCCTCGACGATCTGATGATCTCCTATGCGACCGATGGCGGCGGCGTCGGACCGCACTTCGACTCTTACGACGTGTTCTTGCTTCAGGTTCATGGCAAGCGGCGCTGGCGAATCGGCGCGCAGCGCGACCTTTCGCTAAAACCCGGACTGCCGTTGAAAGTTTTACAGCACTTCGAGCCCGAGGAAGAATGGGTGCTGGAGCCGGGCGACATGCTTTATCTGCCGCCGCATATCGCACACGACGGCATCGCCGAGGGCGAATGCATGACGGCATCGATAGGCTTTCGCGCGCCCTCGTCGCACGAGCTCACGGCTCAGTTCCTCTATCACCTCGCCGAGCGCGCCGGTGAAGCATCGGAGGGTGCTCGCGGCAACGCGCGGTATCGCGATCCGGCGCAGGAGCCGGTGTCGAATCCGGCGGCGCTGCCCGCGCTGCTGATCGACCGCGTTGGCGCGATACTTGCGAACGTGAACTGGAACGAAAAGGACATCGCGGAGTTTCTGGGTACTTATCTGAGCGAGCCGAAAGCGAACGTCGTGTTCGATGCACCCGACCGTGCGCTGAATGAGCAAAAATTTGTAGAACGAGCGAAAAAGACAGGCGTCAGGCTGGATAGAAAGACCATTTTGCTCTACAACGCCCGTTCTTATTTCGTAAATGGCGAAGCGGAAGTCTTGTCGTCGAAGCTGAAAAAGTGGCTCCCTGAATTGGCCGATACTCGGTCTCTGGAGGCGAAACGCTTTGTAACACTTACAGACGAATCGACAATGACAGCGCTGCTACACGAATGGTATCGTGCGGGCTGGATTCTTTTGGGCGCTTTGCCTTGACGGGCGTGCCTTTACAGGATTTCACGGAATACAGCAGATGCTAGAAATTTGCTGTTCCGCAATATGAAAATTTGTATGAGAAAGACAACGTATCGTCCCCTGATTTATCGACGGTCGTTACGAAAGTGCCTATAATTTCCGGCCAAGCCGTAGGAAGTCTCACATAAAAAAGAATTGTGAGTCTCCACAGCGGCCCAGGTCGGTGTTGGAGCACACATTACCGGTACTTTGCGCTGTTGCTTACCTTTAACCATAAAAGGACGTGATCATGAAGAAATCCCTCCTCGTAGCATCCCTGTTGGCTGCTGTTGCTCTGGCTGCATGCAACAAGTCTAGCGAAACGGCTGCTCCGAGCGCTGCAAGCGATACGTCGGCTGCTTCGGCTCCGGCTGCTGCTGCTTCGGACGCAAACGCTGCTGCATCGAGCGCTTCGGCCGCTGCAAGCGACGCAGCTTCGGCTGCTGGCGCAGCTTCGGACGCTGCCGCTTCGGCTGCCGCTCCGGCATCGGGCGCAAGCCAGTAAGGCTAGCGCTACGCCGCAGGCCGCTTCATGCGGTCTGCCAACGAAAAAACCGGCCCTTGGGCCGGTTTTTTTGTATCTGCTTTTGTATCTGCTTGCGGCGTCGGTCGGCGCGCAAGGCGTCTTCGATTCAGAGCGTGAGCCAGTCGAAGCCTTCCGCCTGAGTCGCGACGACGACGTCCACCGCACTCGCGCCCAACACGGACGCAAGCGCCGCCTGCGCGAGGTGCGGCAGATTGTTTTGCTGACTCAGATGCGCGGCCACGAGATGGCGCAGCTTGGAGCGATCCAGCGACGCGAGAATGGCCGCCGCCGCTTCGTTATTCAGGTGTCCATGCGTGCCGCCAATACGCGCCTTGAGCATCGGCGGATAGCGGCTCGCGGCAAGCATCTCGACATCGTGATTGGATTCGAGCACGAGCGCGTCGCAGCCGCTCAGCACGCTCGTGATATGCGGCGTCGACACGCCGACATCCGTCAACACGCCGAGCCGGCTCGCGCCGTCGGAGAACACGTATTGCAGCGGCTCACGCGCATCGTGAGGCACGGTGTACGGCAGCACGCTCAGATCGCCGATGGCGACGCTTTCATCGCCCCATAGCACGTTCAATTCGACCTTGGCTTCATCGGCGCCGATCGCGCGCGCCGTGCCCCAGCTCATGTACAGCGGAATCGACCAGCGGCGCGCCAGCGTCAGCGCGCTGCCGATATGGTCCGTGTGCTCATGCGTGATGACGATGGCGTCGAGATCTTCGGCACGGCAGTTCAGACGCGCGAGACGGCGCTCGACCTCCTTGCCGGAGAATCCGCAATCGAGCAGCACGCGCGTCGTCGTCGTACCGCTCGATGCCTCGACGAGCAATGCATTGCCCTCGCTGCCGCTGCCGAGACTGGCGAATCTCACGATGTCTTCACTTCAGGATGTCGTTAGTTCAACTGCGCGTGCAGCAAGGAAACGATGCGCTGCGCATCGGACGACGTGTCCGGCTGGCCGTTCGCATCGACGACGCCGACTTGCGTGACCGAGTCGGCCTTCGGCCTCACGTTGACGAGGAACTGGCGCGTCGGCTTCGGCGTGTTGCTCGAGAAGAACTTGCCGAAGAGGCCATCCTTCTTCAGCTCCGCCATGGAGTCCGAAAAATGGACGTAATAGATGCCCTTGTCGCGATCGCGATTGTCGACCGTGAAGTTGGTGCGATCGAGCGCGAGGCCCACACGCAGCCAGGCGCGATCGAACGGCTCGGCGAGATCGAGCGTGGAGCCGCCCGCGCTCGGGTCGACCGCGACCTTCGCGCCGATCGGACGCGCTTGCGCCATCAACTGCTGCGACTGCTTTTCGGTCAGGCCGAACTTCTGCATCAGCTTCGTGAGCACCGCGGCTTCGAGCTGCGGATTACGCGGACGCGCCTCCCAGCGCGACGACGTCTTGTCCTGCCCCGTCAGCACTTCTTCCATCGCGCTGTGCGTGACGGAGATGTCGGTCGAGCCATCGGATGCGCGATCGACCTGCGTGCGGAACATGTCGCGCGTACCCGACGAGTACGCGAAGTCGAGCAGCTTGCCCACGCTGTTCCTGAACCAGTCGTTCGGAATGTTCGCGCGGTTTTCGGCCCAGTCCGTCGCCATGATGCCCGTCTGCGGGGCATCGGTCTTGAGCGTGAAGCCGTTCTCTTCCCAGAACTCCTTCAGCGGTCCCCAGACCTGGTCCGGCGAACGGCCATCGACGACGAGCCAGCGGTGATCGCCATCGCTTTCGATGTGCATGCCGAACGGATCCTGCGCGTTCGGCACGCCGAGCGTCGCGTTGCCGGCCGGCGTGACCGCTCGCTCCGCGGCGCCGCCGAGCGAGTTGATCTTGGGCGGCGCGGCATAACGCTGGCTGATGTCGGCCGTGGTCAGGTCGGACGGAACGGCCAGCGAGGGTGCGGTTTCAGCAGCCTTGTAGTTGACGCGATCCGGCGCGAGCCAGTCGTTGAGCGTGTCGCAACCCGCGAGCGCGAAGACCGCACCGGCGCCGAGCGACAGCACGCCCAGGCGTTTGGCACGAGTAAGAAGAGCGGAACGTTTCATGAGGTCCTTCTTTGCTGCTGATGCGCATTGCCTCGCGCCGAACCCGCTCTAGGCGAGCGGCTCAGCGAGGCCAATGTCGAGGCCAATGAGCGGCGGTTGATGACTGAAGGTGTGGTTCATTTCGATCGTGTGCGGCGGCGCGGCTTTCGATTCCTTGTGACTCGGCGCGCCGCCCCATGCGATCAGGCGAGGAGCCCGGCGTCGCGCAACGCGCCACGCACCACGTCGTGATAGCGCGCGTCGAGCGGCGTGAGCGGCAGCCGGATGCCGCCTTCCATGCGGCCGAGCGCCTGCAGCGCCCACTTGGCCGGAATCGGATTCGATTCGCAGAAGAGTTGCTTGTGCAGCGACAGCAGCTTCAGATGGATGCGGCGCGCGGTGATCGCATCGCCTTCGATCGCGGCGCGGCAAAGCTGGCTCATTTCCTTCGGCGCGACGTTGGCCGTCACCGAGATGTTGCCGTGTCCGCCGAGCAGCATGAGCGCGATCGCCGTGGGATCGTCGCCGCTGAAGATGCTGAAATGCGCCGGCGCGTGCTTGATCAGATGCGCAGCGCGATCGATGTTGCCCGTCGCTTCCTTGACGCCGATGATGCCCGGCACGTCCGCGAGGCGCAGGATCGTTTCGTTGCTCATGTCGGCAACGGTGCGGCCCGGCACGTTGTAGAGCAGCACCGGCAGATCGACGGCTTCGGCGATCGCCTTGAAATGGCGATACATGCCTTCCTGCGTCGGCTTGTTGTAATACGGAACGACTTGCAGCGTGGCGTCGGCGCCAACCTTTTTGGCCTGCTTCGAGAGCTCGATGGCTTCGGCGGTCGAATTGCCGCCCGCGCCCGCGATGATCGGAAAGCGCTTGGCCGTATGCTCGACGGCCGTCTGGATCATCAGGATGTGTTCTTCGACCGACAAAGTGGCCGACTCGCCACTGGTGCCGACCACGACGAGTCCGTTCGAGCCTTGTTCGACGTGCCAGTCGATCAGTTTTCGAAACGCCGGCAGATCGAGACTACCGTCCTCGTGCATCGGTGTGACGATGGCAGGGATACTGCCGCGGATCTGGATGCCGCCGTGTGTTCCGTTTGTCATGAAACTCTATGAATTTAATCGTGAATTTAATCGCAAAAAGCGATATTACGCGATTGTAGCGGATTAGCCGCCGAGCGCGTAACGTGGCGGACCCGGGGGTATGTTACTAATCGTGAGTGGGTTTTCCGCTGACTGCGGTGCGCGAACCGCACAGATTCGCTGCACGTAGGCAGGGCGCGGGTCATCGACGAACCCGTCTTCGTAGCCGATCACGCGCAGTCGCCCTCGCACCGCTTCGAGCAGTTCGCCGGGTTCGAGCAGAAACGCCGGATTCGACGGCTTGCCGATACTGCCGTTGCCCGCCGCGAACGTTTCGTAGATCAGCACGCCGCCGGGTGCGAGCGCGTCGATGAAGTGCCCGAACAGCGGCCGATGCAGATAGTTGGTGACGACGACGGCATCGAACTTTCGATCGTCCGAAAGCGGCCACGGCGCGCCGTTTTCCAGATCGGCGGCAAGCGTTTCGATGCCTTCGAGCGCCGCCATCGACGCGAGCGCGTCCGCGTCACGATCGACCGCCAGCACGGAAAAACCGCGCGCCGCGAACCAGCGCGCGTGGCGCCCGCTGCCCGCGGCGACGTCGAGGACCGCGCCGCCGGGCGCGACGAGATGCGCCCAGCGCGCGACCCACGGACTGATCGCGCTTTCCATCAGTTGTAAGACAGCCCCATGGCCTCGCGCACGTCGCGCATCGTTTCGGTCGCGAACTTGCGCGCCTTGTCGCAGCCGTCCGCGACGATCGCGCGCAACAGCGACGGATCGTCCATGTACTTCTGCGCGCGTTCCAGCATCGGCTGCTGCTCGCGCAGGATGCCTTCGATCACCGGCTGCTTGCACTCCAGGCAGCCGATGCCCGCGCTGCGGCAGCCCTTCTGCACCCATTCGTGCGTGTTCTCGTCGGTGTAGACCTGATGCAGTTGCCACACCGGACACTTGTCGGGATCGCCCGGATCGGTGCGGCGCACGCGCGCCGGGTCGGTCGGCATCTTGCGGACTTTCTGCTCGATGGTCGCCGCGTCCTCACGCAAGCCGATGGTGTTGCCGTACGACTTCGACATCTTCTGGCCGTCGAGGCCCGGCATGCGCGACGCTTCGGTCAGGAGAACCTGTGGCTCGACCAGAATGATCTTGCGCGCGCCTTCGAGATAGCCGAACAGACGCTCGCGATCGCTCATCGACAGGCTTTGCGATTCCTGCAGCATCGCGCGCGCTTGTTCGAGCGCTTCGTCGTCGCCTTCCTGCTGATACGCGACGCGCAGCTCGTGATACAGCTTCGAGCGCTTGCCGCCGAGTTTCTTGGCCGCTTCGAGCGCCTTCTCCTCGAAATCCGGCTCCTTGCCATAGAGATAGTTGAAGCGGCGCGCGATCTCGCGCGTCATTTCCACGTGCGGCACCTGATCCTCGCCCACCGGCACGAGCGACGCGCGATACAGCAGGATGTCCGCCGCCATCAGCACCGGATAGCCGAGGAAGCCGTACGTCGACAGATCCTTTTCGCGCAGCTTTTCGATCTGCTCCTTGTAGGTCGGCACGCGTTCGAGCCAGCCGAGCGGCGTGCCCATGCCGAGCAGCAGCGAAAGTTCGGCGTGCTCGGGCACGCGGCTCTGGATGAAGAGCGTCGCCTGTGCCGGGTCGATGCCGGACGCCAGCCAGTCGATGAGCACTTCCCAGACGTTTTTCTCGATGACCTCGGGCGTCTCGTAGTGCGTCGTGAGCGCGTGCCAGTCGACCACTGCGAAGAAGCACGGATATTCGGACTGCAGCCGCACCCAGTTTTTCAGCACGCCGTGATAGTGGCCGAGGTGCAGCGACCCGGTGGGCCGCATGCCGGAGAAGATACGGTCAGGGAACATGATGTTATGGGAATAGTGAAGCGAGGGGATTCAAGATAGCCGACACCGCCGTATAGCCGACGTTCACGAGCGGCCCGAGCCAGAAGCGCGTCAGCACGCCGGTCACGACGAGCGCCATCACGATGAAGAAGCCGTACGGCTCGAGCTTCGAAAACGCGATGGACGCGCGCACCGGCAGAAGCGCCATGACGACACGGCCGCCGTCGAGCGGCGGCAACGGAAAGAGATTGAGCACGCCGAGCACGAGATTCACGCTGATGCCCGCCTGAGCCATGCCCGTGAAGAACGGCTCGTCGATGTGAAAGGCCCGCAGCAGCACGAAGATCACGCCCCAGACGATCGCCTGGGCGAAGTTGCTGCCAGGCCCGGCCGCCGCGACCCACAGGCTGCCCCAGCGCGGATTGCGCAGGTTGCCGAACGCCACGGGCACGGGCTTCGCATAGCCGAACATGAACGCACCGCTCGTCACGAAGTAAAGGACGATCGGAATGACGATCGTGCCGATCGGGTCGATGTGGCGCATCGGGTTCATCGAAACGCGGCCGAGAACGTAGGCCGTGTTGTCGCCGAGCAGTCGCGCGGCATAGCCATGCGCGGCCTCGTGCAGCGTGATCGCGAAAATCACGGGGAGCGCGTAGACCGCGATGGTCTGTATCAGGGAAGCATCCATAGGGCGGTATTGTAACAAGCAGGCAGGTTGGATCAGACACGCACGGCGGCGCCGGGCGCGCACTATTTCGCCCATGGTGTGAGCAAACGCTTAATCGGGTCGTATGCCCGTGTGCGCTACTGCGCGGCGCTTACGCCGTGAGCCCGAACGGTTCGAGACTGCCTCTCCCCGCGCGCACGAGCACTGGCTCCCCCGAAGAAAGATCGATCACCGTGGACGGCTCCGCCGGACACGCGCCGGCATCGATCACGAGTTCGATCTGTTTTTCGAGGCGTTCGCGGATTTCCTCGGCGTCGTTGAGCGGCTCGGTGTCGGGCGGCAGGATCAGCGTCGATGCAAGCAGCGGTTCGCCGAGCGCCTCCAGCAACGCGAGCGTGATCGCGTGATCGGGCACGCGCAGCCCGATCGTCTTGCGCGACGGATGCGAAAGCCGCCGCGGCACTTCCTTGGTCGCCTGCAGCACGAAAACGTAAGGCCCAGGCGTCACCGACTTGATCAGCCGATACTGCTGGTTGTCGACCATGGCGAAATTGGACAGCTCGGAGAGGTCGCGCACGAGCAGGGAGAGCAACTGCTTGTCGTCGATGCCGCGCACGCGTCGCAATCGCTCGACCGCGTCCTTGTCGTCGAGATGGCAGCCGAGCGCGTAGCTCGAATCGGTCGGCAACGCGACGAGACCGCCGTCCTTGATGATCTGCACGGCCTGATTGATGAGCCGCGGCTGCGGATTATCCGGATGAATGCGAAAGAATTGAGACATGGCGACGCCTTATTGTTTCGATCGTTATCGCGATGGGCCGAGCGGCGCGCGACTTCTTGTCTCGCGCGCGAGCGCGCCCTGCGCGATGCGCGTGCGGAAAATCACAGGTGATGCAAAGACCGTGCGCGCGAACAGAAAGACGCGCGCCGCGGGAACGCTAAAGCCAGCGCTCCCAGACAGGCGTGAGATCGTCGGGCAACGGCGGAAGCAGGCCGAGATCGACGCGCCCTTCGCCCGCGCCGTGGAAGTCCGAGCCGCGCGATGCCTCGAACCCATAGCGGCGCGCGACATCGGCGTATTCGCGGTACTGGTCGGGCGTATGGCTGCCCGTCACGACTTCGATGGCCCGGCCGCCGAGCTCGATGAATTCATCGAAGAGCGCGGCGAACTCGACCGGCGTGAAGTCGTAGCGGCCCGGATGCGCGATGATCGGCTCGCCGCCCGCATCCTTGATCCATTTCACGGCGTCCGCGAGCTTCGCCCAGCAATGCCCGACGAAACCCGGCTTGCCGTCGCCGAGATAGCGCGCGAACACATCCGACGTGGACTGCGCATACCCCGCCTCCACCAGATACCGCGCGAAGTGCGTGCGCGAGATCATGTCGGGATCGTCGGTGAAGCGCAGCGCGCCTTCGTAGCAATCCGGAATGCCGACTGCCGCGAGCGCCTCGCCGATCGCCACGCCGCGCGCCGCGCGCCCGTTGCGCGTCGATTCGAGCCCCTTGCGCAGCGCATCGTTATGCGGATCGACGTTCATGCCGACGATATGCACCGTGCGCGAAGCCCACGTCACCGAAATCTCGACGCCGGGCAGATAGCGCATGCCGAGCGCCTCGGCGGCCTTCTTCGCTTCGTCCTGCCCGCCGAGCTGATCGTGATCCGTCAGCGACCATAGCGTGACGCCGTTCGCGTGCGCGCGCGCGGCGACATCGGCGGGCGCAAACTGTCCGTCGGACACGGTGGAATGGCAATGCAGATCGGCGTTCATCGTCGTTTATCGGGCTTCACTCACATTCTAACTGTATCGGCGCGACAAGCCGATTATGTAGTTCCTTCGTTCCGTGCTGCGCCGCTCACGCGCAGAACGATTCGACGAGCGCCGCGACGCGCTCCGGCTGATCGTGATGGATCATGTGACCGGCCTCGTCGACGATTTCCTCGCGCCAGTCGGGAAACGCCTGAAAGCGCGTCTTGAATTCGGCGATGGGCGTCTCGCCCGCGAAAGCCGCGAGCGTCGGCGAATCCTTCGCCTCGACGTGCAGCACGGGCGCCGCCACGCGCGCCCACGCCGCGCTCACCTCGTCGAGCCGATACAGCGTCGGTCCGCGCAATTTGTGCGCCGGATCGGCAAGCAGATGGAAGCGCCCATCCGCTTCCTCGCGGGACCAGTGTTGCGCGAGATAGCGCGCACGCGCGAGCGGCAGACGCGGATTCGTGCGGATCAGCCGGTCGGCGACTTCGTCGAGGCTCGCGTAGCTGCGCAGCGCGGGCGGCGCGCGCAGATCGTCGAGCCATTGCGAAATGCGCCCCGGCGATTGCGACGCGCGCGCCGCCGGCAATCCGAAGCCTTCGAGATCGACCACGCGGCGCACGCGCGCGGGCCGCACGCCCGCGTACAGCAGCGCGACGTTCGCGCCCATGCTGTGGCCGACGATGTTCACCTGACCGCCCGGCGCGTAATGGTCGAACAGCACGTCGAGATCGGAGAGATAGTCGGGAAAGTAGTAATGGCCGCCGCCCTTCTGCGCGACCGGCCAGTCGGAGAGCCCGAAGCCGCGCGCATCGGGCGCGAGCACTTGCCAGTCGCCCGCGAGTGCATCGACGACGAACTGGAACGACGCGCCGATATCCATCCAGCCGTGCAGCATGAAGAGCATCGGGGCGTCGGGCGAGCCCCAGCGGCGTACGTGCAGGCGCACGCCGCGCGCGTCGACGAATTCGGAGCGCGAATCTTTCATGGTGTCGTCTCGAAGTAAAAAAGGATGATCGTTCGATTATAGCGACGAAGAACCTGCCCTACTTCGCATCGTCGAGGCCGGCGAGTGCGCGCAGTTCGGCTTCGTCGAAACCGGCGTCGCGGCGCGCTTCGAAATTGAACGGGCCGCGCAGCTTCGGCGCGCGATATTGCGCGGCGAGGCGTTCGTAAGTCGTGTGCGGGTCCAGATTTCGCGCGTCGCACAGAAATCGGAACCAGCGATTGCCGATCAACACATGGCCGATTTCATCGCGCAGGATGACGTCGAGGATCGCCGCGGACGCGTGATCGCCCGCCTGCGCGAGACGCTTTCTGATCGGCGGCGATGCGTCGAGCCCGCGCGCCTCCAGTGTCCGCGGCACGAGCGCCATGCGCGCCAGCACATCGCCGCGCGTGCGTTGCGCCATGTCCCACAGCCCATCGTGCGCCGGGAAGTCGCCGTAAGCGTGGCCGAAATCGGCGAGGCGCGCGCTCAGCAGCGAAAAGTGATGCGCCTCCTCCGCCGCCACCTTCAACCAGTCGAGATAAAAATCCTGCGGCATCGACGGAAATCGCCAGACGGCATCGAGCGCGAGATTGATCGCGTTGAATTCGATGTGCGCGAGCGCGTGCAACAGCACGGCGCGCCCCGCATCCGACTGCATGCTGCGACGCTTCAGCGACGATGGCTCCACGAGCGCCGGACGCTCGGGCCGGCCAGGCAGATCGCGGGGTTCCGCGAACTCGGCTCGTGGATCGATCCGCGACGGCTGGGCGCGCGCCGCATCGAAAAGTGCGCGGGCGCGCGCGGCTTTCGTCGCGGGATCGCGCTCGCGCAGGACCGCGAGCGCTGCGCGGCGGGCGCAGTCATCGGCATCCGGGGAAATGACAAGGTCGTGCATCGGACTGTCTCGAAAACGGGCGTCGAACACTGCGTTCCAGCGGACGCTTACGGCAAACAGCTAAAATGGTAATCCCGGCGGACGCCTCAAAACGCGCAACAATGCGCGCGCGCCGCCTCACCGGCAGGCGCGCATTGTAGTCCCACCTTCACGACATCACGCCTCAGGAGACAATGTGGCCATCTACAAACTCGGCGACGACGCCCCGACCATCCACGAAAGCGTGTTTCTCGCGGACACCGCGACCATCATCGGCCGAGTGACGCTCGAGGAAAACGCGAGTGTCTGGCCCGGCGCGGCGCTGCGCGGCGACAACGAGCCGATCGTCGTCGGACGCGGCAGCAACGTGCAGGAAGGCGCGGTACTCCACGCCGATCCGGGTTTTCCTCTGACGATCGAGAGCGATGTCACCGTCGGCCATCAGGCAATGCTGCACGGCTGCACGATCAAGGAAGGCTCGCTGATCGGAATCCAGGCGGTGGTCTTGAATGGCGCGGTGATCGGCCGCAACTGTCTGGTTGGCGCGGGCGCCGTCGTCACCGAAGGCAAGGTGTTTCCGGACAATACGCTGATTCTCGGCGCGCCCGCCAAGGCAGTGCGGGAAATCGGCGAGGCGGATATCGCCCGCATGCGTGCGGCCACGGCGAGTTATGCCGACCGTCGCGAATATTACAAGGCGCACCTCGTGCGTATCGGCTGAACGGACGCCGCACGAGACGGCGCAGCAGCCTCAACACCCAAGGAAGAGTTGTGAACGACCAGTTGCAGAAATTCATGTTCAACGCGGCGCCAGTGCGCGGCGAGATCGTCTCGTTGCGTCATACGTGGCAGGAAGTGCTCGCGCGCCGCTCGTATCCCGTGGCCGTGCGCAACGTGCTCGGCGAAATGATGGCCGCATGCGCGCTGCTGTCCGCGAACCTCAAGTTCGACGGCACGCTCATCATGCAGATCTACGGCGACGGTCCCGTGAAGATGCTGGTCGTGCAGTGCAATTCGAACCTGTCGCTGCGCGCCACGGCGAAGCTGGCCGATGGCGGCGAGAGCGAGCTCGACAGCGAAATGTCGCTGCCGGACCTGCTGAACCGTCACGGGCGCGGCCGCTGCGTCATCACGCTCGATCCCTCCGACAAAAAGCCGGGGCAGCAACCGTATCAGGGCATCGTGCCGCTGTCGGACGAGCATGGCGCGCTCAAGTCGATGGCCGAAGTGCTCGAGCACTACATGCATCACTCCGAGCAGCTCGACACACGCTTGTGGCTCGCCGCCGATACCGACCGCGCCGTCGGCCTGCTGCTGCAGAAGCTGCCGGGCGATGGCGGCATCGTTCCGCATCCGGGCGAGCACGACGCCGATACGTGGCAGCGCGTCTGCCATCTCGGCAGCACGCTTTCGAACGAGGAATTGCTGAAGGAAGAGCCGGATACCGTGTTCAAGCGCCTTTTCTGGCAAGAAAACGTCCAGCACTTCGAGCCGGCAGCGGCGCGCTTCCAGTGCACGTGTTCGCGCGAGAAGGTCGGCGGCATGCTGAAGATGCTCGGCCGCGAGGAAGTCGACAGCGTGATCGTTGAGCGCGGCAATGTCGAAGTGCATTGCGAGTTCTGCAACCAGCGCTATGACTTCGACTCCGTCGACGTTGCGCAACTTTTTGTCGCAAACGAACTCTCACAAGGTGTGAGCCCGGCGTCGGACCGGCGCCACTGAAACGCCGCGCAAGCCTTGTCCAGTCGAGGTTTCGCCACGCGCGCCGGTGGCGCTCGAAGCACGGCGCGCCGCTTGCGGCCTGCTTTCGGCCCGGCTCTCACGACAGATTCCGCAAGCTATGATGGGACTCCTGCACAGATGTCCGGCCCGCTGAAGGTCGCAAAATGAAAACCGCAACACTCAACTGGAAATTGCTGCCGTGTCTGGCCGGGGTCGCGCTCGTCGCCGGCTGCATGATGGATCCGCCCGGCCCGTCGCCGATCTATAGCCGCTTGCCCGACACATCGCCTGCGCCGCAACAGACGCTCACGCCGCAGCAGGAGATGGACCGCTACAACGCCATCGACAAGCAGGCGCTCAACGAATCGCAGCAGGCAGCCGCGGCTGGCAACGCCGCGAAGACGATGTCGCAGTTCTACGCGCCCGCGCCGGTGTCGGTCTACGGCGGCTATTCGAGCGGCGGCTGGGGCGGCCCGTACTGGGGCACCGGCATCGGATTCGGCACTTCGTGGTAGGCGAGGCGGCCATCCGCCTTTGTCTGCCAAATACAAAAATGGCGCGGTCGTGACCGCGCCATTTTTTCTCTCAACCAGCCGGCGTCTTACTGCGCCGCGCCCTGCTGCTTTTTCTTCGCTTCGGCCGCTTTTTCCTTCTGCGCCTTCTTGTCCAGCTCGCGCAACTCCTGCTTCGAGCGCGACACGGGATTCGGCACCACGCGCAGCGGCGCCGCTGAAACCTGACCGCGCGTCGAGCCGTTCATGCCCGGCACGTTCGCGGAATTGACGGGCGCGTTCGAATTCGGCGAGACGAACTGCACGAACACCTCGCTGTCCTTCACCATGCCCATCTCGTAGCGCGCGCGCTCTTCCACGGCGGCGGTGCCGTTTTGCAGGTCCTGCACTTCGCCCTGGACGCGCTCGTTGCGCAGTCTCAGATTCGTGTTCTTGTCCGTCTGCTGCGCGAGCTGCTGCTGCAATTCATGCACGCGCAGCCAGCCGCCATGTCCCCACCAGAGCGGGTATTGGATCAGCACCAGCAAAAGAACCAGAACGACAGTTACGAGCCGCATTCACGTAGCCGAAATAAGCGCCGCCCGGCGGCAAGCTGCCCCGGGCGACGGGCTTCAAAAGATGACGCTTCAAAGACCACTAAGCGTCCTTATCGACTAAAGCGGCAAAAGCTTTAGCGCAAGTTGTAAAACGCCGACTTGCCCGGGTAGCTGGCGATATCGCCGAGATCTTCCTCGATGCGCAGCAACTGGTTGTACTTCGAGATGCGATCGCTGCGCGACAGCGAGCCGGTCTTGATCTGGCCGGCGTTCAGGCCGACCGCGATGTCCGCGATGGTCGAATCTTCCGTCTCGCCCGAGCGGTGCGAGATGACCGCCGTGTAGCCCGCGCGCTTGGCCATTTCGATCGCCGCGAAGGTTTCCGTCAGCGTGCCGATCTGGTTGATCTTGATGAGGATCGAGTTCGCGATGCCCTTCTCGATGCCTTCCTTCAGAATGCGCGTGTTCGTGACGAAGAGATCGTCGCCGACGAGCTGGATCTTCTTGCCGAGCTTGTCGGTCAGCGTCTTCCAGCCTTCCCAGTCCGACTCGTGCATGCCGTCTTCGATCGACACGATCGGGAACTTGTCGGCGAGCGTGGCGAGGTAATCCGCGAATTCGGTCGACGACAGTTGCAAGCCTTCGCCAGCCAGTTGGTACTTGCCGTCGTGATAGAACTCGCTCGCCGCGCAGTCGAGCGCGAGCAGCACATCTTCACCGGCGCGATAACCGGCCTTCTCGATGGCTTGCAGAATCGTCGACAGGCACTCGTCGTTGCTGCCGAAGTTCGGCGCGAAGCCGCCTTCGTCGCCCACCGCGGTGCTCATGCCGCGCTCGGCCAGGATCTTCTTCAGCGCGTGGAACACTTCCGCGCCGCAACGCAGCGCTTCGCGGAACGTCGGCTGGCTCACCGGGACGATCATGAATTCCTGGATGTCCAGGCTGTTGTTCGCGTGCGCGCCGCCGTTGACGATGTTCATCATCGGCACCGGAAGCTGCATCGCGCCCGAGCCGCCGAAGTAGCGGTACAGCGGCAGGCCGGCTTCTTCGGCGGCAGCCTTCGCGACCGCCATCGACACCGCGAGCATCGCGTTCGCGCCGAGACGCGACTTGTTGTCGGTGCCGTCGAGTTCGAGCAGGGTCTTGTCGAGGAAAGCCTGTTCCGAGGCGTCGAGGCCCATGATGGCTTCGGAAATCTCGGTGTTGATGTGTTCGACGGCCTTAAGCACGCCCTTGCCGCCGTAGCGGCCCGCTTCGCCGTCGCGCAATTCGATGGCCTCGCGCGAGCCGGTGGATGCGCCCGAAGGCACCGCCGCGCGGCCCATCGTGCCCGACTCGAGCAACACGTCGCATTCGACGGTCGGATTGCCTCGCGAATCGAGAATCTCGCGGCCGATGATATCTACGATAGCACTCATGGTTTCCTCAAGAAATGACGATGAATTCTGTCAGTCACAACGAAGCGCGCCGCCTGTTTTTACACTTCGATACACGCTTCACTGGCTCCGCTCAGACCCATTCGATGACCGCCGGGTTCAGCTCCGGCGCAAAGAGCGGTCGTTTCGGGACCGGATCGAATCCGGTCCGCATCGCTTTCGTGGGGAGCGGGCGTCTCATCCGCCGGTTGCGGATGCCGCCCCGATGCGTTGCACGCTCCTCCGTTGCCCGGATGACGCCGGACGGCCTGATCTCGCAACACGGGCGCCCATGATGACGCCCGCGCCGTACTACTTTTTGCTGCCGACGCTCAGTTGAAGTCGTTCTCGAGGAACGAACCGCTTTTCACCGCGCGATCGATCGTGATGAGCGTCGAAAGCAGCGCTTCCATGTGATGCAGCGGCACCGCGTTCGGGCCGTCGGACTTCGCGCAGGCCGGGTCCGGATGCGTCTCCATGAAGAGGCCCGCCACGCCCGTCGCGACCGCCGCACGCGCCAGCACCGGCACGAATTCGCGCTGACCGCCCGAGCTCGTGCCCTGCCCGCCCGGCAACTGCACCGAATGGGTGGCATCGAAGACGACCGGCGCGTTGGTTTCGCGCATGATCGCGAGCGAGCGCATGTCGGACACGAGGTTGTTATAGCCGAACGACACGCCGCGCTCGCACGCCATGAAGCGGTCTTCCGACAGACCCGCTTCACGCGCGGCGTCGCGCGCCTTGTCGATCACGTTCTTCATGTCGTGCGGCGCGAGAAACTGGCCCTTCTTGATATTGACCGGTTTGCCCGAGCGCGCGCACGCGTGGATGAAGTCGGTCTGACGGCAGAGGAACGCGGGCGTTTGCAGCACGTCCACGACCGATGCGACCGCTTCGATTTCTTCCTCGGTGTGCACGTCCGTGAGAACGGGCACGCCGAGCTGCTTCTTCACTTCGCCGAGAATGCGCAGGCCTTCGTCCATGCCCGGACCGCGATACGACTTGCCCGAACTGCGGTTCGCCTTGTCGAACGACGACTTGTAGATGAACGGAATGCCGAGCTTCTGCGTGATTTCCTTCAGCCGGCCGGCGACGTCGATGGTCATTTGCTCCGACTCGACGACGCACGTGCCCGCGATCAGGAAGAACGGCTTGTCAAGGCCCGCTTCGAAATGACACAGCTTCATGCTTGCGCTCCCGCGGTGGCTTTCGCCGGCGCCTTCACGCCATTGCCTTCGGCGTGCGCGCGCGCTGCATCGACGAATGCCTTGAAGAGCGGATGCCCGTCGCGCGGCGTCGACGTGAATTCGGGGTGGAACTGCACGCCGACGAACCACGGGTGCAGCGACTGCGGCAACTCCATCATCTCGGGCAGATCCTCGCTCGGCGTACGGGCGCTGATGATAAGCCCGCCGGCTTCGAGCTGGGGCACGAAACGGTTATTGACTTCATAACGGTGACGATGACGCTCGTTCACATCGCTGCCGTAGATGCGCTCGGCCATCGTTCCCGGCTTGATCGGGCACTTCTGCGAGCCGAGGCGCATGGTGCCGCCGAGATCCGACTCTTCGTTGCGCTTTTCGATGCGGCCCGCGCGGTCGTACCACTCCGTGATGAGCGCGACGACCGGGTTGCCCGTGTCCTGATCGAACTCGGTGGAATTCGCATCGGCGAGACCGGCGACATCGCGCGCGAACTCGATCACCGCGAGCTGCATGCCGAGGCAGATGCCGAGATACGGCGTCTTCGATTCGCGTGCGTAGCGGATCGCCTTGATCTTGCCTTCCGTGCCGCGACGGCCGAAACCGCCCGGCACCAGCACGGCGTCGAGGTGCTTCAGTGCGTCGGTGCCTTCGGCGTCGATCTGCTCGGAATCGATGTACTCGATGTTGACCTTCGTCGACGTATGGATGGCCGCGTGACGCAGCGCTTCGATCAGCGACTTGTACGATTCGGTGAGTTCGACGTACTTGCCGACCATGCCGATGGTCACTTCGTGCTTCGGATTTTCGAGCTTCTCGACGAGGTTCGACCACATCGCCAGATCGGCCGGCGGCGGCGCGAGCTTCAGCTCTTCACAGATGATGTCGTCGAGGTGCTGGTCGTTGAGCATCTGCGGAATCTTGTAGATGCTGTCCGCGTCCCAAACGGAAATGACCGCGTCTTCGGGCACGTTCGAGAACATGGAAATCTTGGCGCGCTCGTCGTCGGGAATGCGGCGGTCGGCGCGGCACAGGAGCACGTTCGGATAGATACCGATTTCGCGCAGCTTCTGCACGCTGTGCTGCGTGGGCTTCGTCTTGAGTTCACCCGCCGTCGCGATGAACGGCACGAGCGTGAGGTGCACGAAGCACGCGCTGTTGCGGCCCATGCGCAGGCTCATCTGACGCGCGGCTTCGAGGAACGGCAGCGATTCGATGTCGCCCACCGTGCCGCCGATTTCCACGATCGCCACGTCCGGCTGGCCGCACGTCGCCGCAGCGGCGCCGCGCTCCACGAATGCCTGGATTTCGTTGGTGATATGCGGAATGACCTGCACCGTCTTGCCGAGATACTCGCCGCGGCGTTCCTTGCGGATCACCGATTCGTAGATCTGGCCCGTGGTGAAGTTATTGGCCTTGCGCATCTTCGTGCTGATGAAGCGCTCGTAATGGCCGAGGTCGAGGTCGGTCTCCGCTCCGTCTTCCGTCACGAACACTTCCCCGTGCTGGAACGGGCTCATCGTGCCGGGGTCGACGTTGATGTAGGGATCGAGCTTGAGGAGAGTGACTTTGAGACCGCGCGATTCGAGGATCGCGGCGAGAGAGGCGGCGGCAATACCCTTGCCAAGGGACGAAACTACGCCGCCGGTGACGAATACATATTTGGTCATCGCTAGATGCTCGCGGGAAAAACGGATTATACCGTAAAGGCCGGTTCCCACGAAGCGCGCCCGGCGCGGATATTGGCTACAAATCCGCGCATTTCGGCGTCATTTTTGCGGAACGTGACGCGGGCCGTTCGTCAAGTCCCGCGCGCGTGCTCGCGCCCTTTTCAGCGCGCCGTCTGCATGGCCGTGAGCAGCCGCTGCACGGCGCGCGCGGTGTCGATCGGGCGCTCCATCGGAAAGAGATGGCTGCCTTCCATCCATTCGATGTGCTCGCCCGCGATGCGCCGCGTCATCCCGAGCCCGACCTGGCGCACTTCGCGCGAATGCGTCCCCGCGATGAAACCGACGGGCACCGGCGCGCCGTGCGCGAGCCGCGCGCCGAGCGTGTGCGGCAGCGTGCGATAGATCAGATATTCCACATGGCGATCGAATGCGAGCGAGCGTGCGCCGTTCGCATGGGTCTGCGGAATGCCGAAATCGATATAGTCCGACAGCATGCGTTCGTCCCAGCGCGCGAACGCCGGTTTCGACAGGAAATGCCGCCACGCCTCGTCGCGGCTCGCCCACTGCGTGCGGCGCTTGCGCGTCGCGGCGGCGGGCGACAGGCGCTCGTCCAGCCCGGTCCATTGCGTGACGCGCAGGAGTCCGCTCTTCCAGCCCGCGATCACCGGCGAATCGAGCATCACCACGCCCTTCACCCATTCCGGACGCTTCAGCGCCGCCATCAGCGACAGATAGCCGCCGAGCGAATGCCCGACGAGCCACACCTTCGGATGATCGCCGTCGGCTTCGCGCCGATAGCGGCTCATGTCGTCGATGAGCTGATCGACGAGATACGGCCAGTCGCGTGTCACGGGAAAGCGCGCGTCATGACCGATGCGCTCGATGCTGCGAACTTCGTATTCGTCGGAAAGCTCCGCGAACATCGTGCGATACGTCGATGCGGGAAAACCGTTCGCGTGCGAGAAATGGATGATGTCTTTCAAGCGTGTCTCTTGTTTTTTTAGCGTTTAGCGCGCCATCCAGTAGCGCGCGTGGCTTTGCCGGTAGCGCTCGAACGTAATCTGCGAACCGATTTCGATACGCGCCGCGCCGTCTTCGTCGCTGCGCGAAAGCACGATGTCGCGCATCCGGTAGCGCGCGAAAACGGTCGGATGCGGATGATGAAAACGGTTGCGATAGCCTACCTGAAATATCGCGGCCAACGGCCCGACAGAATCGAGGAAAGGCTCGGTGGACGAAGTGCGGCTGCCGTGATGCGGCACGATGAGCACATCGGCGCGCAGGTCTGACGCGTCGCGCGCGATCAGCATGCGTTCGACGTCCGCTTCGATATCGGCGGCGAAGAGCGCCGAGCGTCCCGCCGCGTTCGTCACCTTGAGCACGCACGACTGCCGATTCGGCTTGCCCGAAAGCGGTCCCGGCTCGGGCCACAGCATTCGGAATTCGACGCCGTCCCACGTCCAGCGCTGCCCCGCCGCGCAACGCAGCGTCTGCGCGCCGCGTGCGCGCGCATCGGACCACGACGCGTCCTGCGCGGGCAGCGACGCGAGCAGTTGCCGCACGGCGATCGATTGCAGCACCGCCGGCGCGCCGCCCGCGTGATCCGAATCGGAATGGCTGATGACGAGCGCATCGAGCGCGCGCACGCCCGCAGCCTGCAGATACGGCACCACGATCCGCTCGCCCGCATGCGTCGATTCGGGACCGGGACCGGCGTCGAAGAGCAACGTGTGCCGCGCCGTTTCGACGACGAGCGCCGAGCCCTGGCCGATATCGAGCGCGGTGACGCGAAACGCGCCGACCGGCGCGGGATGCATCGCGGGCGCGAGCAGCGGCAGCCACGTCAGCGGCGCGGCGAAGCGCAACGGCCAGCCGCGCGGCGCGAGCGCCCATGCGACGCCGACGCACGATGCCGCGAGCGCGAACGCATCCGGCCGGGGCAAAAGCCACAGCGACGCGGGCGCGGCATTCGCGAGACGCGCGAGCATGTCGCAGAGCACGGACAACGCGGCATGGGCGACGTGAAGCATCGGCGCATCGAGCGGTGCGGGAAGCATGAGACCGGCGAGCGTCGCGGGCGTCACGAGCGCGCTGATCCACGGGATGGCGAACGCATTCGCGAGCGGACCGAGCAGCGGAATCTGCGAGAACCAGTAGGCGGTGAGCGGCGCGAGCGCGATCGTCACCGCGTACTGCACACGCGCGCTCGACGCGATATACCGCCGCACGCGCGCGGCGAACCGCGCGACGATCGCGAGCGGCCTGCGCTTCGCGACATGTTGCGGACGATGACCGACTTCGCTCGGATCGACGCGATCCCATTGATCGACGTCGTCCTGTTCTTCCGTTTGCGCCCGCGACGCGCGACGTCCCGCCGACGCGATCGCATGCAGAATCGCCGCCACCGCGCAGAACGACAGCCAGAATCCCGGCGCTGTCACCGCCCACGGATCCGCGATCAGCACGAACGCGAGCGCCCAAAGCAGCACGAGCGACGACAACGGCCGTCGTCCGAAGAAAAACGCGAGCGCAACGACCAGCAGCATCCACAGCGTGCGTTGCGCGGGCACGTTGAAACCGGCGAGCGCGGCATAGCACGCAGCGAACACGGTCGCGCCGATGGCCGCCGCTTTCGGCGTGGCCGCGATCAACGGCGCGCTCAGGCCGCGCAAGCGCACGCGCTTCCACACGAATCCGACGATCAACGCCGCCAGCCCCGCGACGAAGCCGATATGCAAGCCCGATATCGCAACGAGATGACTCGTGCCGGTCGCGCGCATGACGGTCCAGTCGGCATCGCTGACGGCGTCCTGCGCGCCCACCGCGAGCGCGACGATGATCCCGCGATGCGGCGCATCGCCGAGCACGGTCTCGATGCGTTCGCGTGCGCGCGCACGCAGCCGGTCGATCGTCAGCCGCGGACCCGACGCATCGGCGTGCAAACGGCGCGGCTCGCGTGCTGCCGATACATAACCCGTCGCGCGAATGCCGCGTTCGAGCAGCGTTGCTTCGGCATCGCGCAGACCGAAGTTGGCGTTGGCATGCGGACGCTTCAAACGCGCCACCAAGCTCCATCGCTCGCCGGCGTGCAGGTTCGGAACATGATCGCCCGACATCCAAAGCAAGCGCACGACGCGCGGAAACTCATGCAATTTCGCGCCGTTGGCCTCGATTTCGAAGAGAAAGCGCGTACCGTCGGCGCGTCGCTCGGGCATGCCGCGCACGAAACCCGTCAGTTCGATGTCGCGCTGCTCGTAGCGTGCTGGCAATTGTTCGCGCAGCCGCAGATCCGCGCGTATCGCCGCATACGCGAAACCCAGCGCGCAAGCAGCCAGCGCGAAGCTCGCGATGCGCGCACGCGGCTCGATCGCGCCCGACGCAATCGCGATGACGAACGCCGTGCAGCACGCGCACCACGCGATGACATCCGGCAAGCGAGCCTGCTGCTGCAACCACCAGACACCCAATGCAAATCCCAGCAGAATCGCCCGCACGTCTTCCCTCTTCGTTCCTCGTCACGGCGAACGCATGCAGCCGATGCGTCCATCGAAACGATTATGAAGAGGCGAGCGCGAGCCGTGGGAGCGCAGCGTGAGCGTTAGCCGTTGTGCCTAGGGAAAGCACGTTTTCGTCGATGCCGCGCAGTTGCGCGAGCACTTGCGCGATGCGCGCGACCTGGTCCGGCGTGTTGCGTTGCTTGTAGCGCCAGGACGGCGCGATGTCGGGCGCATCGGTTTCGAGCACGATCGCGTCGAGCGGCAGCTCCGTCGCGAGCCGGCGGATCTGCAGCGCGCGCTCGAACGTGAGATTGCCGCCGAAGCCGAGATGCATGCCTTGCGCGATGAACGCCTCGGCCTGCTGGAAACTGCCGTTGAACGCATGCGCGATGCCGCGATGAATGTCGCGCGCGCGCAAGCCCTTCAGCACCTTGTCCTGCGACTTGCGCACATGACAGATGACCGGCAGATCGAACTCGCGCGCGAGCTTCAGTTGCTCGTTGTAGAAGAACTGCTGGCGGGCGTCGTCGAGCGTCGGCACGAAGTAATCCAGCCCGATTTCGCCGATGCCCACAAAGCGCGGATCGTCCATGCTCGCTTCGATTTCCTCGCGCAGCGCGCGCAGGTCGTCTTCGTGCGCGCCCGGCGTGAAGAGCGGATGAATGCCGAGCGCGTACGCGCCGCCTTCGATGCGATGCGCCAGCGCCCGCACCGTGTCGAAGTTGAAGCGCCCGACGCCCGGAATCACGATGCGCGTCACGAGCGCATCGAGCGCGGCATCGGCGACGGCATCGCGGTCGGCATCGAATTCGCCGGCATCCAGATGACAGTGCGTATCGATCCACATGGCGGCCTCCGCGCGTCGCGAAAGATTCAGACCGGCACGACCGGCTCTTCGTGCAGCACGCCGTCGCGCAGGCGCAGGATGCGGTCGCAGCGCGCGGCGAGATCGGGATCGTGCGTGACGATCACGAAGCTCGTCTCGAGCGTGCGCGACAGCTCCAGCATCAGGTTGAAGACGGTATCGGCGGTGCCGCCGTCGAGATTGCCGGTGGGTTCGTCGGCGAGCACGCATGCGGGATGCGTGACGAGCGCCCGCGCGATCGCCACGCGCTGACGCTCGCCGCCCGACAATTCGCCCGGCCGATGCTTCGCCCGATGCCCGATGCCCACGCGCTCCAGCATGACGAGCGCTTCCTTGCGCGCGTCTTCCTCGGGCATGCGGCGGATGCGCAGCGGCATCGCGACGTTGTCGAGCGCCGTGAATTCCGGCAGCAGATGATGGAACTGATACACGAAACCGAGCGCGCGATTGCGCAGCTCGTTGCGTTCCTTTTCCTTCAGTTCGGTGAACGGCTTGCCGAGCAGCGAGACCTTGCCCGCGCTCGGTTCGTCGAGCCCGCCGAGCACATGCAGCAGCGTGCTTTTACCCGAGCCCGATGCGCCGACGATCGCGAGCTTTTCGCCCTTCATCACGTCGAGTTGCGCGTTGTTGAGCACCTGCACGTTGAAGCCGCCCTGCACGAACGTCTTCGAAATCGCCGATGCCCGCAGCACGATGTTGTTGGCCGGAATCAGATCACTCATAGCGCAGCGCCTCCGCCGGACGAACCTTCGCGCCGCGCCAGCTCGGATAGAGCGTGGCGAGCGACGACAACAAAAATGCGATGACGCCGATCTTGACGACATCGCCCGGCACGAGCTCAGACGGCAGTTCGCTGATGAAATACACCGAGGACGGCAGGAACTGCACGTTGAAAAGATGCTCGATCATCGGCACGAGCCATGGAATGCTCCACGCGATCAGACAGCCGAGCGTCACGCCGAGGGCCGTGCCGATGAAGCCGATCGTCACGCCCTGCACGACGAATATCTTCATGATCGAGCCCGGCTGCGCGCCGAGCGTGCGCAGAATGGCGATATCGGCCTGCTTGTCGGTGACGGTCATCACGAGCGACGACACGAGATTGAACGCCGCTACCGCGATGATCAGCGTGAGGATGATGAACATCATGCGTTTCTCGATCTGCACGGCGGAGAACCACGTCTTGTTCTGCTGCGTCCAGTCGCGAATGTACAGATCGCCCGACAGCGTGCCCGCGAGCTGGCGCGCGACTTCGGGCGCGCGCTGCATGTCCTTCAGGCGCAGGCGCACGCCGGTCGGCGCGGGTAGGCGAAAGAGCGCTTCGGCATCGCGGATTTCGATGAGCGCGAGCGTCGAATCGTATTCGTAGTGCCCCGACTCGAAAACGCCGACGACGGTGAACTGCTTGAGGCGCGGCATCATGCCGGCCGGCGTGATGGTGCCTTCGGGCGCGACGAGCGTGATCTTGTCGCCCCGCGTCACGCCGAGGTTGGCCGCGAGATCCTTGCCGAGCACGATGCCGAACTCGCCCGGCTTCAGGTCCGTGAGCTTGCCCGCGCGCATTTCCTTGCCGATGTCGGACACTTCCGGCTCGAGCGTGGGCTCCACGCCGCGCAGCGCGACGCCGCTCACGGCGCCCTGACGCGTGAGCAGCGCCTGCGCTTCGACATAAGGCGCGGCGCCGATCACTTCCGGATTGCGCTTCGCTTCCTGCGCGGTCAGTTGCCAGTCGGGCATGGAGCCCGTCGGCGAGAAGATTTCGACGTGCGCGAGCACCGACAGCATGCGGTCGCGCACTTCCTTCTGGAAGCCGTTCATGACCGACAGCACGACGATCAGCGCGGCGACGCCGAGCGCGATGCCCGCCATCGAAACGAGCGCGATGAAGGAGATGAAGCCGTTGCCCGTGGTGCGTTTGCTGGCGCGCGTGTAGCGCCAGCCGATCTGCCATTCGTACGGAAGTTTCAAGCGATTCCTTTCTGCTGCTGTTCCAGCGTTGTTGAGTCCGGTGAAGCAAATTTGCGAAAGTTTGCCATATGTCGCGAAAGCCACGCACTGGCAGCCTTCGTCCGCGAGGCGGGAACGGCGCGCCGCGCCTGATCGGAGAAGGCGCTTTGCCCTACAATGCCGAGCATCATGCCCGTTCATCATCTCCATCTCCTGTTGCCGTTCGCCCTGCCTTCGGCCGCGGACGCCGCCACCGCCCTGCACGGACTGGAGAGCGCGGCGCTCGAAAAGCTGCTCGCCCGCGCCACGCTCGAAGAACGCGTCATCGGAGAGGATTTTCAGCGCACGCTGCCGCACGAACGCTGGATCGCGCGCCGCTTCGGCGCGGTGACGCCCGCCGATCAGCGCTATGCCGACGACGCCCCGCTCGCGCCCTTCATGCTGCTCGCCGACGGCGGCACGCCCGGCGATGCGCTCTGGGCCTGCATCGAGCCGGTTCATGTCCGTATCGCGCACGATCATCTCGTATTGATCGATCCCGACACGCTCGGCGTGCACACGGAAGAAGCGCGCGCCCTGCTCCAGACCGCGCGGCCGGTGATCGAAGCGCTCGGCGTGACGCTGCAAGCGCCGACGCCATTACGCTGGTACGTGTCGGGTGAAGCGCTGGGCGCGCTCGCGGGCGCATCGCCGTTGCGCGCGACCGGGCGCAACATCGAAATCTGGCTGCCGCACGAGGCCCGCACCGGCGATCGCTCGCGCGCGTGGATGAAGCTGCAGAACGAAGTGCAGATGGCATGGTTCGAACATCCGCTGAATCTGGAACGCGAATCGCGCGGCCTGCCTGCGATCAATTCGATCTGGCTCCACGGACAAGGCGCGATGCGGCCCGTGCAAAGCCCGTTCGCGCGCGTGATGTCCGATGCGGCCGCGACGCGCGGTCTCGCGCTCGCTTCCGGCGTGAAGCCGTCGATGCCGCCGGCGTCGTTTGCATCGCTCTCGATAGACGACGCGCAGGACGCGACGCTCGTCGAGCTCGATGCGTTCTCCGCGCCGTTCATCGAACAGGATTGGGCGCGCTGGAACGATGCGCTCAAGGCGCTGGAAAACGCGTGGTTCGCGCCCGCGCTGCAGGCGCTTCTCGACGGCTCGCTCGGCCGCCTGAGTCTCACGCTTTGCGGCGATACCGGCTCGGTCACGCTCTCGGTCACGCGCGCCGATCTGCGCAAGTTCTGGCGGCGCCGTCCGATCGCGGCGCTCTTCATCGAATAAGGCACTTTGCAATGACGCGAATCGTTACGCGCGCTTCTTCTCCCGCCGATGCCGAAGCGCTGATGCGCCACGGCCTGCATCCCGTCATCGCGCGTCTTTACGCATCGCGCGGCGTGACTTCTCCCGATGAAGTCGAAACCGAATTCAAGCGCCTGCACGCGCCCGCCGGCCTGAAAGGCTGCGACGCCGCCGCCGTCGTGCTCGCCGATGCGCTCGTCTCGGGACAGCGCATGCTCGTCGTCGCGGACTACGATTGCGACGGCGCGACCGCATGCGCCGTCGCCGTGCGCGGGCTGCGGATGTTCGGCGCGAACATCGACTATCTGGTTCCGAACCGCTTCGAATACGGCTACGGGCTGACGCCGGAAATCGTCGAGCTGGCGTCGCGTTCGAAGAGCGGCCTGCCGGATCTGCTCATCACGGTCGATAACGGCATCGCGAGCGTCGATGGCGTCGCGGCGGCGAACGCGCTCGGCATCGACGTGCTCGTCACCGATCATCACCTGCCCGGCGACGAGTTGCCCGCCGCGCGCGCGATCGTCAATCCGAATCAGCCGGGCTGCGCGTTTCCGAGCAAGTGCATCGCGGGCGTCGGCGTCATGTTCTACGTGCTGCTCGCGTTGCGCGCGGAGTTGCGGCGGCGCGGCGCTTATGCCGATGGCACACCCGAGCCGCGTCTCGATGGCCTGCTCGATCTCGTCGCGCTCGGCACCGTCGCCGATGTCGTGAAGCTCGACTGCAACAACCGCATTCTTGTCGCGCAAGGCCTGAAGCGGATTCGCTCGGGCCGCATGCAGCCGGGCATCGCCGCGCTCTTTCGCGCCGCCGGCCGCGATGCGCGCGCGGCGTCGGGTTTCGATCTCGGCTTTGCACTCGGGCCGCGCCTCAACGCGGCGGGACGGCTGTCGGACATGTCGCTCGGCATCGAATGCCTGACGACCGACGATGTCGGCCGCGCCTGGGAGCTCGCGCAGCAACTCGATTCGATGAACCGCGAGCGTCGCGAAATCGAAGCCGGCATGCAGCAGCAGGCGCTCGCCGAATTGCAGACGATCGATCCGGGCGAGCGCGCCACGCTCACGCTCTACGACGCGAGCTGGCATCAGGGCGTGATCGGCATTGTCGCGGGGCGGCTGAAGGAGCGGTTTCATCGGCCATCGTTCACGTTCGCGCACGCCGACGACAGCGGCACGCTCAGCAAGGGCTCCGGCCGCTCCATTCCGGGCTTTCATCTGCGCGACGCCGTCGATCTGATCGCCAAACGCGAGCCCGGCCTCATCCACAAGTTCGGCGGACACGCAATGGCCGCGGGCCTGACGCTTTCCACCGCCGACATCCCGCGCTTCACCGCCGCGTTCGAAGCGATCGGGCGCGAATGGCTGACGGCCGAAGCGCTGTCGCGCACCGTCGAAACCGATGGCGAACTCGAAGACGCGTACTTCACGCCGCAATTCGTCGAAATGCTCGACGCCGCCGTCTGGGGACAGGGCTTTCCCGCGCCGACCTTCTCCGGCGAGTTCGAAGTCGCGTCGCAGGCGCTCGTGAAGGACAAGCATCTGAAGCTGTCACTGTTGCGCGGGCGGCAGCGTTTCAACGCGATCTGGTTCAACCACGTCGATCCGCTGCCGCCGCGCGCGACCGTCGCGTACCGGCTCGTCAGCGATTCGTGGAACGGCGTCGCGCGGGTGCAGCTGATCGTGGAGCACGCGGGCTGAGCGGCCCGCCGCGCACCCCGAAGGCCGGGGAAACCCTGTCGATCGGCTATAATTTCATCTTTTTACGAAGCCGAAGATCGACAATGGAAGCGGAACGTCTCAACGCGATCGAAAGCCTTCTGGCCGACCTGCGCCGCCGCGCGGGCGAGCTACGGGGGTATCTTTGACTACGACGCCAAGTCCGCGCGTCTAGCCGAAGTCAATAAGGAACTCGAAGACCCGAACGTCTGGAACGACTCGAAGAACGCCCAGGCGCTCGGTCGCGAAAAGAAGCTGCTCGACGGCGTGGTCTCCGCACTCACCGCCCTCGACAACGACCTGCGCGACGCGGACGAACTGTTCGGCATGGCGCGCGAGGAAAACGACGAGGACACGCTCGTCGCATCCGAATCCGATGCGGATGCGCTGCGCCTGCGCGTCGAAGACATGGAATTCCGCCGGATGTTCTCGAACCCGGCCGACCCGAACAACTGCTTCATCGACATCCAGGCGGGCGCGGGCGGCACCGAAGCGTGCGACTGGGCGTCCATGCTGCTGCGCCAGTACCTGCGCTACTGCGAACGCAAGGGCTTCAAGACCGAAGTGCTCGAAGAGTCCGAAGGCGACGTCGCGGGCATCAAGAGCGCGACGATCAAGGTCGAGGGCGAATACGCATACGGCTATCTGCGCACCGAAACCGGCATTCACCGCCTCGTGCGCAAGTCGCCGTTCGACTCGTCGGGTGGGCGTCACACGTCGTTTTCGTCGGTGTTCGTGTATCCGGAAATCGACGATTCGATCGAGATCGAGATCAATCCCGCCGATATCCGCACGGACACGTATCGCGCATCCGGCGCGGGCGGCCAGCACATCAACAAGACCGACTCCGCCGTGCGACTCACGCACGCGCCGACGGGCATCGTCGTGCAGTGCCAGAACGACCGCTCACAGCACCGCAATCGCGCGGAAGCCATGCAAATGCTCAAGGCGCGTCTCTACGAATTCGAGATGCGCAAGCGTCAGGCCGAGCAAGACAAGCTCGAATCGAGCAAGACCGACGTGGGCTGGGGCCATCAGATCCGCTCCTACGTGCTCGACCAGAGCCGCGTGAAGGACTTGCGCACCAACGTGGAAATGAGCAACACGCGCGCCGTGCTCGACGGCGACCTCGACGACTTCATCAGCGCGAGTCTGAAACAGGGCGTTTAATTCGCCGACGCGGGTATCGACTTCGATATCCGCGTTTTCAATTCAGCCCGCCTCGCATCAAAAAGCCACAATCATCATGACCGAACCGATTCAACCGGGCGCCGCTCCCGAACTGGAAGAGAACCAGATCATCGCCGAGCGACGCGACAAGCTGCGCGCGTTGCGCGAGCAAGGCATCGCCTATCCGAACGACTTCCGCCCGACGCATCAGGCCGCCGCGCTGCAGAGCGACTACGCCGAAACGGATAAAGACGCGCTCGAAGCGAATCCCCTGCCCGTCGCGATCGCCGGCCGGATGATGTTGAAGCGCGTGATGGGCAAGGCGAGCTTCGCGACGGTTCAGGATGGCAGCGGCCAGATCCAGTTCTTCGTGACGCCCGCGGACGTCGGCGCCGAAACCTACGACGCATTCAAGAAGTGGGATCTGGGCGATATCGTCGCCGCCAAGGGCGTGCTGTTCCGCACGAACAAGGGCGAGCTGTCGGTGCGCTGCACGGAGTTGCGTCTGCTCTCGAAGGCGCTGCGTCCGCTGCCGGACAAGTTCCACGGCCTCGCCGATCAGGAAACGCGCTATCGCCAGCGCTATGTCGATCTGATCGTCACGCCGGAATCGCGCAAGACCTTCATGGCGCGCACGAAAGCCGTCACGTCGATCCGCAATTTCATGGCGCAGGCGAGCTTCATGGAAGTCGAAACGCCGATGCTCCACCCCATTCCCGGCGGCGCGGCGGCCAAGCCGTTCACCACGCATCACAACGCGCTCGACATGCAAATGTTCCTGCGCATCGCGCCCGAGCTGTATCTGAAGCGGCTGATCGTCGGCGGTTTCGAGCGCGTGTTCGAGATCAACCGTAACTTCCGGAACGAAGGCGTGTCGCCGCGTCACAATCCGGAGTTCACGATGATGGAGTTCTACGCCGCGTACACCGATTACCGCTGGCTGATGGACTTCACCGAGCAACTGATCCGCCAGGCCGCGATCGATGCGCTCGGCACCGCCACCATCACGTATCAGGGGCGCGAGCTTGATTTGAGCAAGCCGTTCCATCGTCTGACGATCAATCAGGCGATTCAGAAGTACGCGCCGCAATACACCGACGCGCAGTTGTCCGATGCCGCTTTCCTGCGCACGGAACTGAAGAAGTTCGGTGTGGATACGACGCAGCCCGCGTTCCTCAACGCCGGTCTCGGTTCGCTGCAGCTCGCGCTGTTCGAAGAGACGGCGGAATCGCAATTGTGGGAGCCGACGTACATTGTCGATTATCCGATCGAAGTGTCGCCGCTCGCGCGTGCGTCGGATTCGGTGCCGGGCATCACCGAGCGTTTCGAGCTCTTTATCACGGGCCGCGAAATCGCCAACGGCTTCTCGGAGCTGAACGATCCGGAGGATCAGGCCGCGCGCTTCCAGAAGCAGGTCGACCAGAAGGACGCCGGCGACGAAGAAGCGATGTACTTCGACGCCGATTACATCCGCGCGCTCGAATACGGCATGCCGCCGACGGGCGGTTGCGGCATCGGCATCGACCGTCTGGTGATGCTGCTGACCGACAGCCCGAGTATTCGCGACGTGATTCTGTTCCCGCATCTGCGTCGCGAGGACTGAGCTTTCGCCTCGGTTTTCAGCGAAAAAAGCGCGCCTTTCGAGGCGCGTTTTTTTTTCGATGGAACGATCGTTGTTGTAACCGCTGGTAAAAATTTCAAGCCGTATTCGGCCCGGAAGGGCGCACAGCCGCGAGCCATCGCGATTGGCATTGCTCCTGCTTTCATCGAAAGAGACAATCTCCGCGAATTTGTTACACGCCGAAAAAGCGGAAAGTCGGCGCTTCCCCGAGAATGGGCGTGATTGCCGACATCGGTAGCGGCAGTTCGCCTCGAAACGGAGGTTCGATAATGGATAACGGAACCAGCAAACTCAGCACGTCACCCTCTTCCGGCAGCGCTCAGCCGCCGCAGCGGCGTCTGCATCCGCTCATCGCCACGTCGGCGGGCGCAGTCATCGTCGCGAGCCTCGTGGCTACCGCCGCGATGACGGGACTGTTCCCGAGGGCATCGAGCAATTCCTCGCAAAACCCGCAGACACAGACGGCGGCGGTCGCGCAGCAGCCAGTAGTCGATTCCGCCGCGCCGAGCCCGGCGCAGCAGCAAGCCGCCGCTCAACAGCAGGCGGCGCAGCAACAAGCCGCCCAGCAACAGCAAGCGGCACAGCAGCAGGCGCAACCGGCCCCGGCGCAGCCACGACCCGCGCAGCCATCGTATGCGCAGCAACCGCCGCAGCATCCGGCGTATTGCTCGACGTGCGGCACCGTCGAGTCGATTTCAGCCGTCAAGCATGAAGGCCACGGCACCGGCATCGGCGCGGTCGGCGGCGCGGTGGCGGGCGGCGTCGTTGGCAATCAGTTCGGCCGTGGCGGCGGGCGCACGGCGATGACGCTGCTCGGCGCGCTCGGCGGCGGTCTGGCCGGCAATTCGGTCGAAAAGCATATCCGCAGCGAAACCGATTACTCGGTGCACGTGCGGATGGAAAACGGCAAGACTCGGACCTTCACGTACAAGAATCCGCCGCCGTTCCAGCAAGGCGAGCGCGTGCATATTCAGAACGGCACGCTGGTCGCGGGTTGATCGGCGCGCAAAAAGCAAAAAGGCGGCGAACCTCATCGGTTGCCGCCTTTTTTGTTTGAAAGCGTCGAGGCCTAGTGTTCCCGCTGCGAACTGCGCGCGGGATTCGGCCGTCCGCGGATCGCGAGATAGCCCCACCAGATATAGCCCGAGAAGCCGTACAGCACGAACAGGCAGAACAGCATGACCGGCGGATCCGACGACACCAGCACGAACGCCACCACGATCAGCAACACGCCCGCGAACGGCACGCGATAGCGCACGTCGAGCGCCTTGCCGCTGTAGAACGGCGCGTTCGATACCATCGTCACGCCGGCGTAGATGGTCAGCGCAAACGCGACCCACGGCAGCCACACGAGCTTGAGCGGCACGCGATTGTCGGTCGCGAGCCAGACGAAACCGGCGATCAGCGCAGCCGCGGCCGGTGACGGCAAGCCCTGGAAGTACCGCTTGTCGACCACGCCGACGTTCGTATTGAAGCGCGCGAGCCGCAGCGCCGCGCCCGAGCAGTAGACGAACGCGGCGAGCCAGCCCCAGCGCCCGAGATCCTTCAACACCCATTCGTACATGACGAGCGCCGGCGCGACGCCGAACGACACCATGTCCGAAAGGCTGTCGAACTGCTCGCCGAACGCGCTCTGCGTGTGCGTCATGCGCGCGACGCGTCCGTCCATGCCATCGAGCACCATCGCGACGAAAATGGCGATGGCCGCGATCTCGAAACGCACGTTCATCGCCTGAACGACGGCGAAGAAGCCGCAAAAAAGCGCGGCCGTGGTGAACGCGTTGGGCAGCAGGTAAATGCCGCGTTTTCTGAGGAACTGCTGCCGCTTCGCGCGCCGCGTCTCCACGGCGCCGACGTCCTGCGCGGCCTTGTTGCGGCGGAACGCGCGCGGAGGCGTCGCGTTCGCGCGATTACGGCGCGGTTTGAATGCCGCCATCGAATCCTCCGCGTTATTCCGCGAATTCGGCGAGGATCGTCGACGAAGCCGAAACCTTCTCGCCGATCGACACGCGCGGCCGGCTGCCAACCGGCAGATACACGTCGACACGCGAGCCGAAGCGAATGAAGCCGTAGCGCTGGCCGCGCGTGAGCGGCTCGCCCACATGCACGTAGCAGAGAATGCGTCGCGCGATGAGGCCCGCGATCTGCACCGACGTCACGGTATGCCCGCCCGCCGTCTGCAGCACGACCGCGTTGCGCTCGTTCTCGGTCGACGCTTTATCGACGGCTGCGTTCAAATACGCGCCCGGAAAGTACTGCACCTTCGTGATGGCGCCGTCCACCGGCGAGCGCTGCGAGTGTACGTTGAACACGTTCATGAACACGCTGATCTTGAGCGCTTCGCGGCCCACGTACGGATCGTGCGCGGTTTCGACCGCGACGATGCGGCCATCCGCCGGACACAGCACCGCGTTGGGCTGGGTCGGAATCGGGCGGGCCGGATCGCGGAAGAACTGGACGACGAAAATCACGATCAGCCAGAAGATCCAGGCGAAGCCAAAGCCGCCGATCGCCTGAACGAGGATGGCGACGACAGCCGCGATGGCGATGAACGGCCAGCCTTCGCGGGCAATGATCGGATGAGGATAGTTCATGAACGAGTTCTGTGTTTTATAAAAACCGTAGGATAGCAAAAGCCGCCCGGCGCACAGGGCATCCGGGCGGCTTTCGATGCAGCAAAAAGCGTGACTAGCGAAAGATTTAGTTCTTCGACTGGTCGACGAGCTTGTTCTTCGCGATCCACGGCATCATCGCGCGCAGCTTCTCGCCGACTTGCTCGATCTGATGCTCCGAAGTCAGACGGCGGCGCGATTGCAGCGTCGGCGCACCGGCGCGGTTCTCGATGATGAAGCTCTTCGCGTATTCGCCCGTCTGGATGTCCTTCAGCACGGCCTTCATCGCCTTCTTCGTCTCTTCCGTGACGATGCGCGGACCCGTCACGTATTCGCCATATTCGGCGTTGTTCGAGATCGAGTAGTTCATGTTGGCGATGCCGCCTTCGTAGATCAGGTCGACGATCAGTTTCAGTTCGTGCAGGCACTCGAAGTACGCCATTTCCGGCGCGTAGCCGGCTTCCACCAGCGTTTCGAAGCCGGCCTTGATCAGGTCGACGGTACCGCCGCACAGCACGGCCTGCTCGCCGAACAGGTCCGTTTCGGTTTCTTCACGGAAGTTCGTTTCGATGATGCCCGCGCGGCCGCCGCCGTTCGCCACCGCATACGACAGCGCCACGTCGCGCGCGGAGCCGGACTTGTCCTGCGCCACGGCGACCAGGTGCGGCACGCCGCCGCCTTGCGTGTACGTGTTGCGCACGGTGTGGCCCGGCGCCTTCGGCGCGATCATGATGACGTCCAGATCGGCGCGCGGGATCACCTGACCGTAGTGCACGTTGAAGCCGTGCGCGAACGCGAGCGCCGCGCCCTGCTTGGCGTTGTCATGCACTTCGTTCTTGTAGACTTCAGCGATCTGCTCGTCCGGCAGCAGCATCATGACCACGTCCGCGCCCTTCACGGCTTCGGCCACTTCCTTCACCTTGAGGCCCGCGTTCTCGGCCTTGCTCCACGATGCGCCGCCCTTACGCAGGCCGACCGTCACGTTCACGCCGCTTTCCTTCAGGTTGAGCGCGTGTGCATGGCCTTGCGAGCCATAACCGATGATGGTGACTTGCTTGCCCTTGATGAGGGAGAGGTCGGCGTCCTTGTCGTAGAAAACTTTCATGGTGGTTCCTTGATCGTGCGTTGAATTTGGTTGCGCTACTTTGCTTCGTTTTGACTGGAAAGGCGTCAGACCTTGAGAATCCGCTCGCCCCGGCCGATGCCTGAGCTGCCCGTGCGAACCGTTTCGAGGATCGCCGTGGCGTCGAGCGCCTGGATGAACGCGTCGAGCTTGTCGGACGCGCCCGTCAGTTCCATCGTGTAGGTCTTCTCGGTCACGTCGATGATGCGGCCGCGGAAGATATCCGCCATGCGCTTCATTTCTTCGCGTTCCTTGCCGACCGCCCTTACCTTGATGAGCATCAGCTCGCGCTCGATGTGGGCGCCCTCTGTCAGGTCGACCACTTTCACCACCTCGATCAGGCGGTTCAGGTGCTTCGTGATCTGTTCGATCACGTCGTCCGAGCCAATGGAGACGATGGTCAGCCGCGACAGCGAACTGTCTTCGGTCGGCGCCACCGTCAGCGTTTCGATGTTATAGCCGCGTGCCGAAAAGAGCCCGACGACGCGCGATAACGCGCCCGGTTCGTTCTCCAGCAAAACGGAGATGATGTGTTTCATTGTCTTTTCCCGAATGTGTCCAGAAGAGGCGTTCGTCCGAAAAACCCGCGCGCGTCACATGTCCTTTGTGAAGACAGGCGCGCGCGGGCCTCGCGAGTCGAAGCCGCGTTATAGATCCTCAGACCCGAGCAGCATTTCCGTGATGCCTTTGCCTGCCTGCACCATCGGGAATACGTTTTCGGTGGGATCGGTCTGGAAGTCGAGAAATACGGTGCGATCCTTCAGGCGCAGCGCTTCCTTCAGCGCCGGCTCGACGTCCGCGGTCTTTTCGACGCGAATGCCGACGTGACCGTACGCCTCAGCGAGCTTCACGAAGTCGGGCAGCGCGTCCATGTACGAACTGGAATAGCGCTTCTTGTATTCGATCTGCTGCCACTGGCGCACCATGCCGAGATAGCGGTTGTTCAGCGAGATGATCTTGACGGGCGTGTTGTACTGCTTGCACGTCGAGAGCTCCTGAATGCACATCTGGATCGAGCCTTCGCCCGTGATGCAGACCACTTCGTCGTCCGGATAGGCCATCTTCACGCCCATCGCCGCCGGCAGGCCGAAGCCCATCGTGCCGAGACCGCCCGAGTTGATCCAGCGGCGCGGCTTGTTGAACGGATAGAACTGCGCCGCCCACATCTGATGCTGGCCGACATCGGAACACACGAACGCGTTGCCGTCGGTCAGTTCCCAGAGCTTTTCGACGACGTACTGCGGCTTGATGATCTCGCTCTTGCGGTCGTAGGACAGGCAATCCTTCGAGCGCCAGCCTTCGATCTCGTCCCACCACTTCGCGAGCGCCTGCGTGTCCGGGCCGTGCTCGGCGTGCTGAAGCTGCTCGATGAGCTCCTTGAGCACTTCCTTCACGTCGCCGACGATGGGGATATCCACCTTCACGCGCTTGGAAATGGACGACGGGTCGACGTCGATATGGATGATCTTGCGCGGCGACGACGCGAAGTGCTTCGGATCGCCGATCACGCGGTCGTCGAAGCGCGCGCCTATGGCGATCAGCACGTCGCAGTTCTGCATCGCCATGTTGGCTTCGTACGTGCCGTGCATGCCGAGCATGCCGAGGAACTTCTTGTCCGATGCGCGATAGCCGCCGAGGCCCATCAGCGTGTTGGTGACGGGATAGCCGAGCAGATCGGCGAACTGGTTCAGCTCGCGCGATGCATCGGCGAGGATGATGCCGCCGCCGGTATAGATGTACGGGCGCTTCGCCGACAGCAGAAGCTGCACCGCCTTGCGGATCTGGCCCGAATGGCCCTTCGTGACCGGATTGTACGAACGCAGCGACACGCTCTTGACCGGCTCGTACTTGCACGGCGCCTTCGACACGTCCTTCGGAATGTCGATCAGCACCGGGCCGGGACGGCCGGTACGCGCGATGTAGAACGCTTTCTTGACGGTCTCGGCCAAGTCGCGCACGTCCTTCACGAGGAAGTTGTGCTTCACGCATGGACGCGTGATGCCGACGGTGTCGCACTCCTGGAATGCGTCGAGACCGATGGCCGCGGTCGGAACCTGCCCGCTGATGACGACGAGCGGAATCGAATCCATGTAGGCCGTGGCGATGCCGGTGACGGCATTGGTGACGCCCGGGCCCGAGGTCACGAGACACACGCCGACGTTGCCGGTCGAGCGCGAATACGCGTCGGCGGCGTGCACGGCGGCCTGCTCGTGGCGCACGAGAATGTGCTGAATCTGGTCTTGCTTGTACAGCTCGTCGTAGATGTAGAGTACCGAGCCGCCGGGATAGCCCCAAATGAACTCGACGTTCTCATCGGCCAATGCGCGCATGAGCACGGTGGCGCCGATGGAGTCAGCTTCGTGAGGAGGAGTCGTATCCGACGTGGAGAATTCCGCGCTGGGCATGTTCATTCATCACCTTTCGAATTTTCGGCAAAAAATTGATCGGGTGCTCTCTGCCGGGCTTGTGGCTCGGGTTCAAGCGGCGCGTCTAGGTTTGACTGGCGTGCTTCTTGGGCTCGCCTCAAAGCAGACATTTCACTGATGATGCGAGTCAGAAAATGTAACAGCGGCGCGCGCGGGCGGTCAAGCAAAAAGTTACCGAACGCGGCGTGCGCGCTGATTTTGCGCCGTTGCGGTGCGAAAGTTCCTTTACGGGGAGCGGCTGTCCGGGGCGCATTCGACCGGTCGAGTGCAGGCGGCAAATGGCAACAAAAGCTCTCATCCGCTCCGGATGCGGCGAAACTTTGCTAGGATTCGCAGGTTTTCCTAGAACTCCACGATCCTCATCGACGCAACTTCGGACGCAGCTTCGTTGCGCCGGGTCCCCAACGGATGGCATCAGACAAGGAACTCGCCGACTTCCTGGCGGGCGTCGAAAGACGCGCGTTCAAGCAAACCGTGTACACCGTTCGCGACGACGACGCGGCGCTCGACATCGTGCAGGACGCGATGATCAAGCTGGCGGAAAAATACGGCGACCGGCCTGCATCCGAGCTTCCCCTTTTATTCCAGCGTATCCTTCAGAACGCGACGCATGATTATTTCCGTCGCCAGAAGGTGCGCAACACCTGGGTCAGCCTGTTTTCGTCCTTCGGCAATGCGGACGACGACGAATTCGACCCGCTCGAAACCCTCGAATCCGAGGACGGCGCGGCGGGCAGCGAGAGCAGCGAAAACCGTCTGGAGCGCGAGCAGGTATTGAATCTGATCGACGCCGAAATCCAGAAACTGCCCGCGCGTCAACGAGAAGCTTTTCTCATGCGTTACTGGGAGGATATGGATGTCGCCGAGACGGCCGCCGCGATGGGATGCTCCGAGGGTAGCGTGAAGACGCACTGTTCACGCGCTACGCATGCACTCGCGCAAGCCCTGAAAGCCAAAGGGATCACGCTATGAGTTCCACTCTTGAAACGAAGGAAAACGAGTTCGCGCTGAAAGTCGTGCGCGCACTCGATGAAAGCACGTCGAACATTCCGGCTGCTGCCGTCGACCGGCTGCGCGATGCGCGCCGCGCCGCGATCGCGCGCAAGAAGCCGGAAAAGGTGGCCGTCGCGATGACCGCGCCCGCCTTCGCTCCGGCGTTCGCCGGAGGCACGCTCGACGCGGGCGGCGCCGATAACGGCCGCGGCGCAAAAGGGCTGCTCGCGCGGCTCGGCGGCCTCGGACTCGCGTGGCCGCTCGCGGCGCTCGTCATCGGGATTGCGGGCATCGCGTATTGGGAAGATCAGCAGCGCAAGGCGGAACTGGCCGACATCGACGCGGCCATGATGAGCGACAGCCTGCCCATCGACGCCTATCTGGATCACGGTTTCAACGCGTATCTGACGCGCAATCATTAAGCACTGAAAACAGCGGGGGAATTTCCGGGTGAGTTACAAGCGCGGTCTCGCGATTGTCTTTAGTTGCGCGATTGCGGGTCTGGTTGCGTTCGCCGCGACTTATCCGCGCTTTTATTCCACCGCCGCAGCGCCGTCGTCCGCCGCCGCGCCGAGCGGCAGTTCCGGCACGCCCGCCGATTCGAACGCATCGCCGCTCGCGGCGCTGTCGTCCGACAGCCCGATCTCCTGGAGTCATCTCACCGAAGCGCAGCACGTTGCGCTCGCGCCCTTCGCCACGCAGTGGGACTCGTTCTCCGACGAGCGCAAGAAAAAGTGGCTCAGGATCGCGTCGCGGTTCCATCGGATGTCGCCCGACGCGCAGAAGCATCTGCATCAGCGCATGGAAGAATGGGTGCGGCTCACGCCCGACCAGCGCAAGGTCGCGCGCGAGAACTATCAGGTTTCGA
Source organism: Caballeronia sp. ATUFL_F1_KS4A (assembly GCF_023630905.1). Taxonomy (NCBI): domain Bacteria; kingdom Pseudomonadati; phylum Pseudomonadota; class Betaproteobacteria; order Burkholderiales; family Burkholderiaceae; genus Caballeronia; species Caballeronia sp. ATUFL_F1_KS4A. The sequence goes on from NZ_JALQEB010000010.1 coordinate 116,769, forward strand.
AGTCGGTGCCGCTCGAAAAGCGCGAGAAGGCGTGGGACGCGTATCAGAAGCTCTCCGAAGAACAGAAGAAAAAGCTGGCCGCGAGCGAGCACACGCGCCGTCCGACAATCGTTTCCGCGCCGCCCACCGGCAAGACGGAAGTGAAAGACATCAACCGGCTCGTCGCGGCGCGCGAGCAGGGACACGTCGGCGGCCACGTGGACGGCAGTTCGGCGGCGGCGGCCGCGCCGGCAGTGCCCGTTTCCGGCGCGCCGGCGCAACCCGCCATTCCGAGCGCGGCGAGCATCGTGCCGGCCACGCCGATTCCGGTATCGCCGCAGCAGGCGCCTTCGATGTACAACGGCTCGTGAGCGCGCAGCCGGCAGTGGCCACCGTCGATCCGATGCGCGCGCCCACACTGCGCCGCCGGCTCGCGACGATGCTCTACGAAGGCGTCATTCTCTTCGGCGTCGTGTTCCTCGCCGGTTATCTCTTCAGCACGCTCACGCAGCAACGCAACGGCCTCACGCATCACAACTGGCTGATGTCGTGGATCGGCATTGTCCTCGCGGCTTACTTCGTGTATTTCTGGACGCACGGCGGCCAGACCCTGCCGATGAAAACCTGGCGCCTCAAACTCGTCGATGCGCGCGGGCAACCCGTCAAACCCGCCCGCGCGCTCGCGCGCTACGCGCTCGCGTGGCTGTGGTTCCTGCCGCCGCTCGCGCTGCACCCGCTCTTCTCGCTCGCCGTGCCGCAGACGCTCGCCGTCTTCGCCGCGTGGGTCGCGCTGTGGGCCGCCGCCGTGTGGCTCGATCCGGCGCGTCAATTTCTCCATGACCGCCTCGCCGGCACGCGCATCGTTCCCGCGCAATCCGTTGTCAAGTAATAAGAACTTCTCGTGACTGTCACGGCTCGGTCACGGCCGGAAGGCGTAATGCGCATACCGAAACCCGATGCGCGAGCCAATGGCCTTCAACTCGTCCGCCCGACCGGCAATCGACCCGCCCTCTCCCTTCAGCTTCAGCAATAACGAACTGCGCACCGGTCCCTTCGCGCTGCGATCGGAGTCCACGGAATCGTTCGGGTCCGAATCCGCGTCGCCGGGCCAGCACGACGGCATCGCCGATTCTGGCGGAGAGCCGAATCGATACCGCACGATCTGGCTGTCCGATATCCACCTCGGCTCGGGCGGCTGCCAGGCGCCGTATCTGCTCGATTTCCTGCGGCACCACGAGTCGGAGTATCTGTATCTCGTCGGCGACATCATCGACGGATGGCAGCTTCGTAAAGGCTGGTTCTGGCCGCAGGCGCACAACGACGTCGTGCAGAAAATCCTGCGCAAGGCGCGAAAGGGCACGCAGGTCGTGTACATCCCGGGCAATCACGACGAAGCGGCGCGCCAGTTCTGCGATCTCGCGTTCGGCGACATCCACGTTCGCGGCGAAGCCTTTCACACGACGCTCGCGGGCAAGCGTTTATGGATCGTGCACGGCGATCTCTTCGATGGCGTGATCCAGCACGCCAAATGGCTCGCCTATCTCGGCGACACCGCCTACACGATGATCCTGCTGCTCAACCGCTGGTTCAATCGCGTGCGCACGAAGCTCGGCTTCAACTACTGGTCGCTGTCGCAATACCTGAAGCATCAGGTCAAGAACGCGGTGAACTTCATCTCGCAGTTCGAGCGCGTGATGACCGACGAAGCGCGCCGCCGCGGCTGCGACGGCGTCGTGTGCGGGCACATCCACAAGGCCGAAATCCGCGACATCGACGGCATTCTCTACTGCAACGACGGCGACTGGGTCGAGAGTCTCTCGGCGCTCGTCGAAACCTACGACGGCGAACTGAAAATCGTCTACTGGACGGTGATGCGCTCGCCGGAAGCGCGGCCGGCGAAAGCACGCGCGACCGTCTGACCACGAACGAACCAACGGGGCCAAAGCCGATGAAGATCATGATCGTTACCGACGCATGGGAACCGCAGGTCAACGGCGTCGTGCGCACGCTCACGCAGACGACGAAGGAACTCACCGCGCTCGGACATCGCGTGGAATTGCTCACGCCGCTCGAGTTCAGAACGATTCCCTGCCCGACCTATCCGGAGATTCGCCTGTCGCTGATGCCGGGACAGCGCGTCGCGAGCCGCATCGACGCGTTCGGGCCGGACGCGCTGCACATCGCCACCGAAGGTCCGCTCGGACTCGCGGCGCGCGCGTATGCGCTGCGTCACAAGCTGCCGTTCACGACCGCGTACCACACGCGCTTTCCGGAGTATGTGAAGGCGCGCTTCGGCATCCCGCTCGCGCTGACGTATCGCTTCCTCCACTGGTTCCACAAGGGCTCGCAGGCGGTGATGGCGCCGACGCCCGTCGTCAAGAGCGATCTCGAAAAATACGGCTTCACCAATGTCGTGCTGTGGACGCGCGGCGTCGATCTCGACATCTTTCATCCGATGGAGTCGAAGGTGCTCAACACGGCGCGGCCGATCTTTCTGTACGTCGGGCGCGTGGCCGTGGAAAAGAACGTCGAGGCGTTTCTCAAGCTCGATCTGCCCGGCTCGAAGTGGGTCGCGGGCGAAGGTCCGGCGCTCGCGGAGCTGAAGTCGCGCTATACGAACGTCAACTATCTGGGCGTGCTGTCGCAGCCGGAGCTCGCGAAGGTCTACGCGGCGGCGGATGTCTTCGTGTTCCCCAGCAAGACCGATACTTTCGGCCTCGTGCTGCTCGAAGCGATGGCCTGCGGCACGCCGGTCGCGGCCTATCCGGTGACGGGCCCGATCGACGTGCTCGGCGAAAACGGCCCCGGTGCGCTCGACGACGACCTTCACGAAGCCTGCCTGCAGGCGCTGAAAATCGAACGCGCCGATGCCCGCGCGTGGGCCGAACGCTTCTCGTGGCGCGCGGCCTCGGAGCAGTTCGCATCGCATCTGCGCCAGTTCGGGCCGCGCGCCGCGAGCTCGGACCGGGCAGCGGCATGACGCGACACGCCGTGGCGCAGGAACGGGCCGAAGCGAACGCGCGAGGCGCATCGTCCGCGACGGCCCGCGCGCGCGATCCCTTCGACGATGACCCCGAAGACATCGACGAAACGTCCGCGCAGCCGCCCGAGCCGCTCGGCCCCGACGACCTGCCCTTCAATCCGTACAAGGGCAACCGCGGCTTCACGCGCGCGTGGCACGCGATGAAAAATTCGCTGTACGGTTTTCGCGTCGCGATTCGCGAGGAAAGCGCGTTTCGTCAGGAATTGACGCTCGCCGCGATCCTCTTGCCGTGCAGCCTTTTCGTGCCGGTCTCGCCCGTCGAGCGCGCGGCGCTGATCGCGTCCGTGCTGCTGGTGCTGATCGTCGAGTTGCTGAATTCGAGCGTCGAGGCGGCCATCGACCGGATATCGCTCGAACGTCACGAGTTGTCAAAGCGCGCGAAGGATTTCGGCAGCGCCGCGGTGATGGTCGCGCTCGGCGTCTGCGTCATTACCTGGGGTCTGATTCTTTGGCCGTTTGCATCCGCTTGGCTCGCGCGTATCTTATAAAAGAGAATTCGTGCGCTCAAAGCTCGCGTCCGTGCCGCAGAACGACCGGTTTATAATCGTCCGATATTCTCAAAAATAGCAACGGAAGCGGCCGCGCGAACGCTCATCCCGAGCCCTCGCGGCCCGATCCCAAGGTCGGACGACATGGAAGCCAAACCACCCCGCCGCACCCGCGAACGGATACTCGAGCTGTCGCTGAAGTTGTTCAACGATATCGGCGAGCCGAACGTCACCACGACGACCATCGCCGAGGAGATGGAAATCAGTCCAGGCAACCTGTACTACCATTTCCGCAACAAAGACGACATCATCAACAGCATCTTCGCGCAGTTCGAGCAGCAGATTCAGAAGCGTCTGCGCTTTCCGGACGATCATCGCCCGACGATCGACGAGATGTGGTCGTATCTGCAATACATGGCGGATTTCTTGTGGACTTACCGCTTCCTGTATCGCGACCTGAACGATCTGCTCGCGCGCAACCGCACGCTCGAAACGCACTTCAAGCAGATCATCACGCACAAGGTGCACTTCGCGAGCCAGTTGTGCGAGGCGCTCGTGGCCGATCAGGAAATGGTCGCGACGCCCGAGGAGATCAAGGTGATCGCGACGAACATCGGCGTAATCGCGACGTACTGGCTGTCGTATCAGTACGTGATGAATCCGCGCAAGTACAACGATCAGGAAGCGATCCGCACGGAACTGCATCAGGCGAGCCTGCATATCATCTCGATCATGGCGCCGTATCTGCGCGGACGCTCGCGTCAGCTCTTCGACGATCTCGTTTCCGGTAAGCTGCCAAAGCGCGAGTATGCGGATTTCCTGCCGCCGCGCGAAGACGCGTCCAACGCATCGAACGCGTCGAAGACCGAAATACCGAAGGATTCCAGATAAATGAAGGCAGTTTGTGTTTATTGCGGCTCCGCGACCGGCGCCCGCCCCGTCTATGCCGAAGCGGCCAAGGCATTCGGCCGCGCGCTCGTTGAAAACGATCTCTCGCTCGTCTACGGCGGCGGCCGCGTCGGGCTGATGGGACTCATCGCCGATGAAGTGCTCGCCGCGGGCGGACGCGCCGTCGGCGTGATTCCCGAGTTGCTGCTCGCGAAGGAAGTCGGCCACACGGATCTCACCGAATTGCACGTCGTGCCCGACATGCACGAGCGCAAGAAGAAGATGGCCGATCTGTCGGACGCGTTCGTCGCGATGCCGGGCGGCGTCGGCACGTTCGAGGAGTTTTTCGAGGTCTACACGTGGGCGCAGCTCGGCTATCACCAGAAGCCGGTCGGCTTGCTCGACGTGAACGGCTACTACGATCCGCTCATGGCGATGCTGCGTCATACGGTCGACGAAGGCTTCATGCGCGAGGCGTATCTGGATTTCATTCAGGTCGCAGCCGAACCCGGCGAGATGATCGCAAAGCTGAAGACCTACACGCCGCCCGCGATCGACAAGTGGTCCGAAAAACGTAACGCCGTCTGAGGAGCGGAACCGATGTCGAAAGTGATCCTGATTACGGGGGCAAGCCGCGGCATCGGCCGCTCGGCTGCGGTGCTCGCGGGCGCGCGCGGCTGGTCGGTCGGCGTCAACTACGCGTCGAACGCCGCGGCCGCCGATGACACCGTCGCGGCCGTCGTTGCGGCGGGCGGCAAGGCCATCGCGATTCCCGGCGACGTCAGCGACGAAGCCGCGATCATCGCGATGTTCGACGCGACCGAGAAAGCCTTCGGCAAGATCGATGGCGTCGTGAACAACGCGGGCATCGTCGCGCCCGGTTCGATGCTCGCGGACATGGATATCGCGCGCATGAAGCGCATCTTCGACATCAACGTGCTCGGTGCGTATCTCTGCGCGCGCGAGGCGGCGCGGCGCATGTCGACTTCGCGCGGCGGCAAGGGCGGATCGCTCGTGAATGTATCGTCGGCGGCGGCGCGGCTCGGCGGGCCGAACGAGTACGTCGATTACGCGGGATCCAAAGGTGCGATCGACACGCTCACGATCGGGCTGTCGAAGGAACTCGGGCGCGAAGGCGTGCGCGTGAACGCGATTCGCCCCGGGCTCATCGATACCGACATCCACGCGAGCGGCGGCAAGCCGGATCGCGCACACGTACTTGGCGTGCAGACGCCGATCGGACGCGCGGGCACCGCCGATGAAGTCGGCGAATCGATCGTATGGCTGTTGTCGGATGCGTCGTCGTATGTGACGGGCGCGATTCTGGACGTGTCGGGCGGGCGTTGATCACGCAGGCTCTGGCATGAACTCGAGCCGATAACCGCGCTCCTCGAGCATCTTGACCACAGGCGGCTCCAGCGGATGTTCGTCGATGTGGCGCCGCGTCGCGCCATAACGCACGACCGGCGGATCGATGCTGGCAAGACGCCGCCATGAACCGTGCATGCCGAATACAGCGTGAAGGTTCACGCCGATGTGACTGAGCGCGGCATGTTCGAAACCGAAACGCGCCGCGACTTCGAGCGGCGCGAACCGCAGACCCACGGCTTCCAGCTCGGGACGCAACATGCAGGTGAGTTGCACGTCTTCATGCGTGGCGTCGTTGAACCAGCTCATGGCGATCGGCTCGGAATCGCTGACGTCGGGCGGCGGGACCACCATCCGGATGTGCGGATGATCGACCAGCGCACGAAGCATGCGACGGCTACGGAGACTGAAGCCTCCGTTGAGCACCGGAATCACGACGGAGTCCGGGTTCTCGAGATCGCCGTACCAAGAAAAATCCTTCTTCCAGTAAATGCCTTCGGGTCTGTCGACGCGCGCGAGGTGTCCGGGCGCGCCGATATAGTCGTATTCGAGGAATTCATCGGTCCAGTTCGACGCGTCGAGCAGCCAGCCGTCTTCCTGGACGATCAGCACGTACTCCGTTTCGACCATGCGCCACAACGCGAACATCATGAAAAGGCTGTATTCCTTGAAGCTCAGCGGCGCGATGGCACGGTGACGAATGTCCGGCGGAAGATTGCCGGGTGCGGACGGGCTTAGAAGCAAGGCGGAAGCCCCGGGCATTTGCCGGCGGGAGAATTCGAGCGCCAGCGCCGCGCCGTGGGCGTCGTTCAGTCCGGTCACGGAGACCAGAGTGATGTTGCTGAAATCGGGCATGAAACACGTCGGATGATAAGGATGCCGAGCGATTCTAAATCACTGGCATTCGACGCCATCTCAAAAGGCTGGGTCATTCATCGACGCGCATTTGGCGGCGAGAATATGGTTTTGACGGGGAAAGTGCGCGATCATTTTCGATGAAGCGAGCAAATCGATCGGGTGGCTGATGTCGCATATGTCGTTATCGACACCGAACTCAGGCGCGCGGCAACTGTTCAGATCGTTGCAAAGGCCCGCGGCAGGCGAGCCTTCCATTCATACTCGACGACGTCTCGAGCGCGTAACAGCGGGATCTGCCCTGTCAGCTTCGTTTGATCGCCAGGATGCTCTCAACGGCCTTCCGGGCATTGATGAGACCCGCGCCACAACCCTCCGGACACTGTGCGGCCATCGATGTCGCCGTTGAAGTCAGGGCGGACTTTATCTCGTCGACGGTCGCCCCGGGGTTCGCCTCGAACATGAGTGCAATCACTCCTGCTACGTGCGGAGTTGACTGCGATGTGCCACTCAATATCGAAAACATGGAGTTGGATGCGGGAACGGTCTTACCTGTATCGACGGTCGAGATGATCGATCCGCCGGGGGCCATCACAGTGACCGGCGGCCCGTAATTCGAGAATACAGCACGATTGCCACCGGAATCCGTTGCACCAACAGTGACGATCCCGTTGCAGTTCCCAGGCTGCTGCGTCGAAACTTCCCCCTTGCCGTTAGGCCCGTTTCCGGAAGCAGTCACTCATTATTCGGATACCTTATTTAATTCGTATCCTTAATTTAACCGACCGTAAAACTGAACATTGCACCCAGATACTATGCGACCATGCCGTCCTCCTTCGTCGATGATGAGTTCCCGAAAACCTCCCTAGCGTCATCGTCTGGGGGCGATGTCTTCCAGTGCGTCGCCCTATGCCTGCTCACTCCGCAGCGAACGTTACGCGATACCCGCGCGCCTCCAACATACGCACGACATCCATTTCCCGGAATGCCCGCTGTGCCAAACTGCGTTTGACTTTGTACTCCACGCTCGGTGGATCGATGCTGACCAGACGGCGCCAGAAAGCGTGATGGCCGAAAAGGTCCATGAAATCGGCATCGCCATAGATAGGACCGGAATCTTCGACTGCAAAGCGCTTGCACAAATCGAGCGGGGCGTACTTGATCCCGACCGCCTCGAGTTGCGGACGCAAAGTGGCAGTCAGTTGCACGTCTTCATTGGGTGCGCGATTACTCCAGCGCATGCGAAATTCGCTGTTATCGAGTAATTCCGGCCGCGGAATCTCAACCTTGATTTCCGGATGATCCATCAATGCGCGCAACATGCGCCTGCTGCGCAGGCTGAAGCCTCCATTCAAAACAGGCCGCACGACATGACCCGGACGATCTATCCGATCGCGCCATTTGAAGTGTGAAATCCATTCGGTACCGGCGGCCGATTCGACGCACGCCTGATGAACGGGTGCCCCTATGTAGTCGTAGTCGAAGAATTCGTCACGCCAGTTATTGCCGTCCAGAACCCAGCCATCATCCTGCAAGACGAGCGCGAAATCGGTGTCGATCAGCTTCCAAAGCGCAAACATCACGAACCAGCTGTATTCGTGGTAGTTCATGGGAGCGATCTTGCGGTGCGCGATTCCTTCAGGCAGCCCGCGCGGCGAATTCGGGCTGCAAAGTAATGCGCGCGCGCCTGGCATTTGTCTGCGACTCAATTCCAGCGCTGGAACGGCGCACGTGGCGTCCTGCAAACCTGTTACGGAAACCAAAGTAATTCGATTAAAGTTCGCGCGCGTCATGCTCTTGCGATGGTCCGATATATGAATAGTGCCTTGATACAGCGGTATTCATATTAGGGGCGCATCGCTCATGCATCAATAGAACTAATCGGAAAACGGATCGTCAACGACCAATGTCAATCCGTTCGATCGACGATGTGACGCGGGCTTCCTCACGTAAAAGGGATGCGGCACACGCTTCGCCCGTGGCTCAAAACCCGCCATGCGCCGCCAGCCACGCTTCCTCATCGGCGCGCATTTCGCGTCCGAGAATCCGATTGCGATGCGGAAAGCGTCCGAAGCGCTCGACCACTTCCGCGTGCTCCAGCGCCGATTCATGGAAGCTCGAAACGCCGGTCTCTTCTTTCAGCTTTGCGAATAAGCGCAGCGCCTCGCGCTGGCTCCCCATCGATTCATCGTGCTCGAACGGCATGTACGCGAACGCGCGATGGTACGCACTCGGCAAGCGCAGATCGTCGCCGCGCTCGACCAGCGTCTTCGCCAGCGCGAGCGCACGCGCATCGCCCGCAAACGCGCGCGGCGTGTTCCGATGACAGTTGCGCGAAAACTGATCGATGAGCACGATCAGCGCGAGTGTGCCGAGCGGCGTGCTTTCCCAATCGCGCAAGCCGCCCGCGTGCGCCTCGTCGAGCAGCGCGCCGAAACGTTCGGTGAGCAGCGAATCGAAGGCGCGCTTCTTCTTCCACCACAGCTTGCGATCCTGACCGAATTCCGCTGAACCGGGCGCGCCGAACCAGAGATCGAGCACGGCCTGAGCGCGCGGATCCATGCTCAGACGAGTTCCAGCACCAGTCGCCGCGTGCGCGCGCTCTTTTTCTCCAGCTTCGCGATGCGCAACTCGCCGATCTCCTCCGTGTTGCGCACATGCGTGCCGCCGCACGGCTGCAGATCGACATTCTCGATGCGCAAGAGACGCACGCGGCCGAGGCCCGTCGGCGGCTTCACGCTCATCGTGCGGACGAGCTCGGGACGCGCGGCCATTTCATCATCGGTGATCCATTCGGTCTGCACGCCGTGCGCGCCGCCGATCAGCGCGTTGAGCTTCGCTTCGACGGCTTCGCGCTCGATCGGCTCGACCGTCGCGAGATCGAGCCGCGCGTATTCCGTCGTGATGCTGCAGCCGTCGACGGGATACGGCAGCACCGCGCAGATCAGATGGCTCGCCGTATGCAGCCGCATGCGCCGGTAACGCTGCGCCCAGTCGATCTCCGCGCTCACCTTGTCGCCGGTTTTCAGCTTCGCAAGCGCATCCTCCTGACCGGGCGCGGGAACGTGAACCGCGTCATCCGGCGTTGCGCCTTCGAACTTCGCCTTGCGCGTATCGGCGATCGCGATGACCGTGCCGTCCGCGAGCGTCAGCGTGCCGGCATCGCCCGCCTGACCGCCGCCGAGCGGATAGAACACGGTTTGATCGAGGTGGATGCCCTGCTCGTCGATGGCGGTGACGGTCGCGTCGCAACGCGTTTGATAAGCGTCCTCGCGAAAGAGTGCGCGTGTGCTCATGGTCGTGCTTCCTTGCGATGAGGCGAAAAAGCCGATGATGCATCAGCCGCGCCCCGCCTGAACCGGTACAAAAGAAAGCGAATCAACCGGGACGGTTGCGCATCCAGTCGGCGGTATCGAAGAACGAAGTGAGCAGCCGCTCGCGCAAGGATGCGTCGATGCCGATGTCTTCCATCGCCCACGCCATGCAGCGCAGCCATTGGTCGCGCTCGCTCGACGCAATTGCGAACGGCAGATGCCGCGCCCGCAAACGCGGGTGACCGAAGCGGCTGATGTAGTGATCCGGCCCGCCCATCCAGCCGCACAGGAACCAGAACGTCTTGTCGCGCGAATTGTCGAGCGTCGGCGGATGCAGCGCGCGGATGCCCGCGAACTCCGGCTCGAGGTCCATCAGATCATAGAAACGGTCGACGAGCGCGCGCACGCGCTCTTCGCCGCCGACCAGCTCGAAAGCGGTCGGCTTTTGCACATCGTCTTCGGGATTGACGTCGGTCATTGCTCTGATTCGAAAAACTACGCGTCGCGCAGCGATTGCAGCGCGGGGCGCGCCAATACGCGCCGCAGGCTCAGCCAGCCGCCGAGCCCCGCGCACGCGACGCCCGCGACGATGCCCACCGGCACGAGCCACGGATTGAAATCGATATGAAACTCGAACACGCGCGCCGCCAGCACATAGCCGATGCCCTGCGCGCCGACCGCGGCCATCAGCCCGGACAGCGCGCCCACGGCGACGAACTCGGCGACCTGCACCGAGCGGATCTGTCCGTGCGACGCGCCGAGCGCGCGCAACAGCGCCGATTCGCGCACGCGTTCATCGCGCGTGCCGGCAAGCGCCGCGTAGAGCACGAGCACGCCCGCCGCGAGCGTGAAGAGGAACAGGAACTGCACCGCGCCGATCACCTGCGCGAGCGTGCGATGAATCTGCGCGAGAATCGGCGCGATATCGATCGCCGTCACGTTCGGATAACGCGCGACGAGCCCGTCGATCACGCGTTGCTCGTCTGCCGGCAGATGAAAGCTCGTGATGAAGGTCGCGGGAAGATCGGCGAGCGCGTCGGGCGGCAGCAGCACGAAGAAGTTGACCTTGAACGAATTCCAGTCGACCTTGCGCACGCTCGTCACCGGCGCTTCGACCGGCAGTCCGGCGACGTCGAAACGCAGCACGTCGCCCATCTTCACGCGGATCGTCTTCGCGATGCCCTCTTCGATCGACACCTGCGGCTTGCCGTCTTTGCCGAACCACGCGCCTTGCGTGACGCGGTTATCGCCCGGCAGTTCGGTCGTGTACGACAGATTGAATTCGCGATCGACGAGGCGCTTCGCGTCGGCACGGTCGTAGTTGTCCGGATTCACAGCCTTGCCGTTGATGGCGACGAGACGCGCGCGCACCATCGGCGAAAGCGCGGCGTCGGGCTGGCCGTGCGCGTGCAGATAGTCGAGCACGCCGGCGCGCTGGTCCGGCTGAATGTCGATGAGAAACTGATTCGGCGCGTCGGGCGGCGTCGCGTCGCGCCAGCCCTTGATGAGATCGTTGCGCGTCATGCCGATGAGCAGCAGACACATCAGCCCGATGCCGAGCGCGGTGATTTGCAGCGCGCTCGACCCGCTGCGCCGCTCCAGCGACGCGAGCGCATAACGCCAGCCGACGCCCGCGCGGCTGCGCTCGCGCCGCACGAAGCGCGCCGCCGCCCAGAGCGCCGCGCGCGCGATCGCGCCGAACACGAGCAGGCCCGCCGCGAAACCGCCCGCGACGATGCCGCCGAGCTTCAACTCGCCCGCCGCGACGATCAAAAGCGCCGCGAACAGCAGCACGCCGACGCCATACGCGGCATGGGCGACGCGTTGCGCATCGCCGAGTTCGCGCCGGATGACATGCACCGGCGGCACGCGCGTGATCGGCAGAAGCGGCGGCAGCGCGAAGCCGAGCAGCAGCACGAGCCCCATCGCGACGCCTTCCAGCGCGGGCCAGACGCTCGGCTGCGGCAGTTCGACATCGACGAGCGAGCCGAGCCAGTTCAGCAGCACGAGATGCCCGCCGAAACCGAGCACGACGCCCGCCGCGCTGCCGATCAGGCCGATCGCCAGAAATTCGTTCAGGAAGAGCGCGCGCAGCGTGCGCTGGCTGACGCCGAGACAGCGCATCGCGGCGCAGCCGTCGAGATGACGCCGCGCGAAACGATGCGCCGCCATCGCGATCGCGACCGCCGCGAGCAGCGCCGTCAACAGCGACACCAGCGTGAGGAAGTGGCTCGCGCGATCGATCGTCTGGCGCACTTGCGGCTGGCCGTCGGAGAGCGATTCCAGCGCGACGCCGCGCAGCTTGCCGCCATCGACGTTCTCGCGCGCGAACTTCGCGAACTGCTCGACCTGGCTGTCGGAACCGGCGACGAGCAGGCGATACGTCACGCGGCTGCCGTAGCCGATGAGTCCCGTGGCGGCGATTTCGTCGGCGCGCATCATCAGGCGCGGCGAGAAGTTGACGAACGAGAAGCCGCGATCCAGTTCGCGCGTGATGACGCCCGCGACCGTGAACGTGCGCGTGCCGACTTTCACCGTGCCGCCGACCTTCGTCTTGAGCGCATCGAGCAAGGCGGCGTCGACCCAGACGGTGCCGGGCGCGGGAATGCCGTGCGCGGGCGCATCGGCGGTGTCGACGGCGGGCGCGATGCGCAGCGCGCCGCGCAACGGATAGCCCTGCGTCACGCCCTTGATCGCCGCGAGGCGCGAGAGCGGCTGCGCGGACGTCGAACTGATCATGCTCGGGAAAATCGTCGTGCCCGCCGTCTCGAGTCCGAGCGATTTCGCTTGCGTTGCGAACATCGGATCGACGGGATGATCGGCGCGCACGACGAAATCGGCGGCGATCATCTGGCGTCCGTCGCGCGCGAGCCCTTGGCGCATGCGATCCGCGAGAAATCCGACGCTGGAGAGCGCCGCCACCGCCAGCACCAGCGCGAGCAGCAGCATCGTGAGCTCGCCCGCGCGCCAGTCGCGGCCGGTCATGCGCCACGCCTGACGCATCGTCTGCATGAAACCGAGCGTGATGTGCGGATGCGAATGTCCTGCCTTACGTGCGGCCTGATCGTTCCTGAATGCGGTGCTCAATCGTGCTTGCTCCGCAACCGGTTCATCCGATGTTCCGAGCTCGGCAGCATGTGCTTGGCCATGCGCGACACCCCGCCGTGCACGCCGCGCGCGAGCCTCGGCAGCGCCCAGCCCGCCAGCACCAGAAACGCGAGAAGAAGCACGAGAAACAGCAGCGGCACGAAGAGCGCGAGCGCGATGCCGGTGACCGCGCCGACATCCTCGGTCGCCGACGCCGCCCAGTTCGACACCGGCTCCGGCGACAGATTGATGAGCGCCCGCGTGCCCGCCTTCGCGAAATGCGATGCACCGGCGAGCGTGCCGCCCGCGAGCGCGGCGATGGTGAGCATGGCGGGATCGGCGTGGCCGAGGGAGCCGGCGGCGAGCACCGCGCCCGCCGGAATGCGGATGAACGTGTGCACCGCGTCCCACAGGGAATCGAAGGCGGGAATTTTATCGGCGAGAAATTCGACGACCGCGAGCACGCCCGCGACGCCGATCACCCACGGCGAGCCGAGCACCGCAAGCGAATCCGGCAGGTGAACGATTCCCATGCGCTGGAACATGCCGGCGATGAAAACAGTGAGATACAGGCGCAGCCCGCTCGCCCATGACAGGCCCGCTGCGAGCGAAAGTGACTCAAGCATTGCCGTCTCCCTGAATGCTGCCTGCCGCCGGCGTTCGCCGCTACGGGACGATTTGCCGACTGAAAAGAGCGGTCTTTGCGGCAGATGCCGGAAGAAGCCGCCTACATCCGCGAAGATAGGATGAAAAAGCGCAAAACGTTGCGCTCAGACAAATGCGGATGACCTCGAACCATTATATCCACGCAAATACGCGCGGTGCAGCACGGTTCAAGCGATTGGCGTTCCCGGCGCCCTCAGTGTCCTGACGAGAGCTTGAGCCCGATCAGCCCGGCGACGATCAGCACCGCGCTCAGGATGCGCGCCGCCGACAGCGCTTCGCCCATGAACACGATTCCGAAGACGAACGCGCCGACCGCGCCGATGCCCGTCCAAACGGCGTAGGCCGTGCCGAGCGGCAGTTGCTTCATGGCCATCGCGAGCAGGACGAAGCTGCCGAGCGCGGTGATGACGGTAAAGACGGACGGTCCGAGCCGGGTGAAGCCTTCGGACGATTTGAGACCGGCGGCCCAGGCGACTTCCAGCAGACCGGCGACGAAAAGAAGAATCCAGGACATCGAGCGACTCCCTTGAAAAATGGGGCCGTCCCCGACGAAACGATGCGCATGCGGTCGTCCGCATGGCTTAGGCGCGAAAGCCGAAGATTGTACCAAACGGGTGCATTCGCGGCAGGCGCACGCGGCGCTTCGCCGCGCGGCGTGTGGTCGCGTTCCTTAAAACCATGCTATTAAGGAGAAAAGCGCCCGCGCGAGGCGCGCCTTTGGACACATCCGCTGCAAAAAGCCTGAACAAGGAGCGTTCATGGATGTCGACTCGGTCCTGCTCTCCCGCTTCCAGTTCGCGTGGGTCGTCGCCTTTCACATTCTGTTGCCGGCCTTCACGGTCGGTCTGTCGTGCTTCATCGCGACGCTCGAATTCAACTGGTGGATCACGAAGCGCGACGTCTATCGTCGCCTGTCGGCGTTCTGGCTGAAAATTTTCGCGGTGTCGTTCGGCATGGGCGTGGTGTCGGGCATCGTGATGCCGTTTCAGTTCGGCACCAACTGGAGCCGTTTTTCGGATGCGACCGCGAACGTCGTCGGCCCGCTGATGGGCTACGAAGTGCTGACGGCGTTCTTCCTCGAATCGGCGTTTCTCGGCGTGCTGCTCTTCGGGCGCAAGCTCGTGCCGCAGTGGGCGCATGTGATGTCGGCGATTTTCGTCGCGGCGGGCACCGTGATCTCGTCGTTCTGGATTCTCGCCGTCAATAGCTGGATGCAGACGCCGCAAGGCCACCGCGTGCTGCCGGACGGCCGCTTCGAAGTGGTGAGCTTCTTCGACGTGATCTTCACGCCGTCGTTTCCGTACCGGCTCGGGCACACGGTGAGCGCGTTTCTCGTGACGGCCGGCTTCGTGATTCTCGGCGTCGGCGCGATGTATCTGCGCCAGCGCCGCGCGCTCGAGGAAAGCCGCGTGATGGTGAAGATGTCGCTGATCTTTCTCATCATCATGGTGCCGGTGCAGATGGTGATCGGCGACGCGCATGGACTCAACACGCTCAAGCATCAGCCGGCCAAGCTCGCGGCGATGGAAGCGCTCTGGGAATCCGGCACGCGCGTTCCGGCCAATCTCTTCTCGATTCCCGATCAGGACGAGGAACGCAATCACTTCGAAATCTCGATTCCGGTGCTCGGCAGCATCTATCTGACGCACGACCCGAACGGCTACGTGCGCGGCCTCAAGGACTTTCCGCGCGAGGACCGGCCGCCCGTCGCGGTCGTGTTCTTCGCCTTTCACATCATGGTCGGCATCGCGCTGCTGATGTTCGCGCTCGTGCTGTGGGGCATCGTGCAGTTCGCGCGCGGGCGCATCGAGACGAGCACGCGCTGGCTGCGCGCGGCGACGTGGGCGATGCCGCTCGGCTTCATCGCGGTGATCGCCGGCTGGACGACGACCGAGGCCGGCCGTCAGCCGTGGACCGTCTACGGCATCCTGCGCACGAAGGATTCGGTGACGCCCTCGCTCACCGCCGCCGATGTCGGTCTCTCGTGGCTGCTCTATGTGCTCGCCTATCTCGTGATCTTCGGCGCGGGTTTGTTCCTGCTGCGGCGGCTGGTGCGCGTCGGGCCGGCCGAAGTCGGCCATGCGCACGAAAAGGACGAACTCGATACGAAGGCGCGCGCGGCGCGTCCGCTGTCGGCGGTATCGGCGGGCGCGAACGGCGCGACGCCCCGCGTGAGCGAGGACGACATCGTGCCGCCCGGCCGCGGACGCAAATAAGCAACGAACCGGAGAACGCGATGCTCGATCTCGTGCCGCTGTGGGCCGCCATTCTCGCGCTGGCGGTGTTCATGTATGTGCTGCTCGACGGCTTCGATCTCGGCGTAGGCATGGTTTTTCTGCTGCGCCGCGACGCCGAATCGCGCAATCTGATGATCAACTCCGTCGCGCCCGTCTGGGACTTCAACGAGACCTGGCTCATTCTCGGCGGCGGCGGATTGTTCGCGGTGTTTCCGCTCGCGTTCGCGATCATCGTGCCGGCCGTTTATTTCCCGATTCTCTTCATGCTGCTCGGGCTGATCTTTCGCGGCGTCGCGTTCGAATTCCGCGAAGTGACCGGCGCGCGCAAATGGCTGTGGGACGGTGCGTTCGGCTGCGGCTCGCTCGTCGCGACGTTCTCGCAGGGCATCGTGCTCGGCATGTTCATCCAGGGCTTCCCGATCGAAGGCCGCGTCTACGCCGGCACGAGCTGGAACTGGGTCGCGCCGTTTCCGTTGCTCGTCGGCGTGGGGCTGATCTTCGGCTATGCGCTGCAAGGCACGACGTGGCTCGTGCTCAAGACCGAAGGCGAACTGCAGGACTGGAGCCGCAAGATGGCGCGCTATGCGCTCATCGGCGTGATCGCGTTCATTCTGCTCATCAGCCTGTGGACGCCGCTCAAGGACGCGCGCATTGCCGCGCGCTGGTTTGCCTTCCCCGACAGCCTGGCGTTCGCGCCGGTGCCTGTGCTCACCGTGCTGCTCGCGTGGACGCTCTGGTCGAGCCTCGCGAAAGACCGCGACGTGCTGCCGTTCCTGTGCTCGATCGGGCTCTTCTTTCTCGCGTTCACGGGGCTCATTATCAGCCTGTGGCCGTTCATCGCGCCGCCTTCGGTCACGCTCTGGGATGCGTCCGCCGCGCCCTTGTCGCATCAGTTTCTGCTGATCGGGACGATGTTTCTGCTGCCCGTCCTGATGATCTACGTGATCTGGTCGTACTGGGTGTTCCGCGGCAAGGTACGCGGCGACATGGGTTATCACGCGGAATAGTCAGAGCTTCTGCTGCGTGGCGAGCGACAGGAGGCGCGCCCATTTGTGCGCCTCGCCGCGATCGCGCATCGGCAGCGTCCATTCGCCGTGCTTCGCGTCCCGCACGTCGAGCACGACCTGCCACGCGCCGTTCGTTCCATTCGCCTGCCGCATGCGCGCGCCGCGCAGGTCCGCGAAGATATAGCTGCCGCGCTCGTCGCCGACGCGCACATCGCACAGACGCTTGCCCGCCGCGACCCGCACGCCGCCCCAGTCGGATTTGAGTTCGTGGGTCCAGTCGCCGTGTTCGCCTTTGCGCAGATTCGGCGCGATCTCGCGGCGGCTCGCGAGCCAGCGCATCACGCCCGCCGCGATGATCGCCAGCACGACGATCGCAACCGCCACCGCGACGCCGAGGCCGAAGTGCGCGTGTAGCGCGTCGAACGACCATATCGCGCCGTAAATCAGCAATCCTAAGACGATCAGTCCGACGACGATGGGCATCGCGCCTCCCGCACGCTCAATCGATGAGACCGCAGCGTATCACTGCGCCTTGTGCTTCGCGTTCCAGTCGCGCAGCGCCTGCAGCGTGTTGGCGACGTGCTGGTCCGGCGACAGGCTCGTGTATTCGTAGATGACGCGGCCGTCGGGCGCGATCACGTAGGACACGCGATTGGCCATCGTGCTTTTCATCGGCATGGAGGCGTCGTAGGACTTGATGATCTTCGAGTTTTCGTCCGCCGCGACCGGAAACTTGCTGCGGCATTCGCTCACCGAAAACTTCTTCAACGTATCGATGTTGTCGTGCGACACGCCGATGACCGTCGCGCCTTCGGCCTTGTACTGATCGACCGCTTCCGCGAACTCATGCGCCTCGATCGTGCAGCCCTTCGTGAACGCCGCCGGATAGAAGTACAGCACGACCGGGCCTTTCTTGAGGGCATCGGCGAGCGAATAGTCGTACACGTTGCCGCCGAGCGACGCCTGCGCGGTGAAGTCGGGCGCGGCATCCCCGGGCTTGAGCGTCGCGCCTGCGACGAGCGGATAAACGGCCGCGGCCGCGGCCATCGCCAGAACAGCAGCCGCTTTCATACCGGAAAATCTTTTCATGCGCGCTCCTTTCGAAGACCTCGTTCATGCAAAGACGCCAACTATGCGTCGTCCTCGCCCTGATCCATCCGGTGTTGCGCGAACCACGCCGCCGCTTCGAATTGCAGTTTAGCGAGCACCGCGGGCGTGAGCACGTCGAGCGATGGCTGCGCGTGCCGGCTCGCGTCGATGGCGGGCGCATCGCCCCGCTCGGCAGCCCGCGCGATGCCGAGCAGCGCGCCGAGCAAGCCTTCGCCCGCGAGAATGGCCGTGCGGATTTCGGCCGCCAGATGGAGCTTATCGAGAATTTCCACGGGCTGCATGTTCAGCACGACATGCACGAGCGAGAAGATGCCGGTCATGAACGCGGCGTCGGAAAAGGCTTCGTCGGCGGGACGCAGCTTTTCGGCCGCGAGCTCCAGGAAGCGCGCGCGCGTGCCGACGAGTTGCAGCAGCGGATCCGAGCGCCACGGCAAACCGCTGCCGTCCGCGTAAAGCAGCAGCTGCGCCCAGCGCATCAACTGGCGCGTGCCGGTCGCGGCGATCGCCTCGCGCAACGACGACACGCGCCGCCCGCGCGTCTGCGCACTCGAATTCGCGAGACGCATCAGCTGCACGACGATATCCGGATTGCGCTTCAGTTCCGCTTCCAGCTCGCGCAGGCCCGGCTCGCCGGCGAGCACGGCCATGAGGCGCAGGAGCGAGCCGCGCGCCGGGCTCTCGCGCCGCGCCGAAAGCACCTGCGGCCGCGCGAAGAAATAGCCCTGAAAGAGATCGAAGCCGAGACGTTTGGCGCGCGTCAGATCGTCGAACGTCTCGATCTTTTCCGCCACGAGCAGCTTGCCGCGCCGCTTCACCTCCGCAGCGAGTAGCGGCAGATGCCGATCGTCCGCGGCGAGGAAATCGACCTTGACGATATCGACGGTCGGCAGCGCGGCATGCAGCGCGTCGTCGAGCTTCACGACGTCGTCGAGCGCGAAGCGAAAGCCCGCGTTGCGCAACTGCGCGCAGCGTTTGAATAGCGACTCGTCGAACGTGATGCTTTCCAGCAGCTCCAGCACGAAACGCTCGGGCTGCATGATGTGGACGATGTCGTCGAACAGCAGCTCGCGGTTCATGTTCACGTAACCGGGATGCGGCCCGAGCACCGCCGGCACGCCCATCTCGCCGATCGTGCGCGCGACGACATGCGCGGTCGCCTGCACGTCGTCGTGGATGCGGGCGCGATTGTCGGGGCTGTCGCGAAAGAGCAGTTCGTAGGCGACGAGCGCGCCTTCGCCGTCGAGGATCGGCTGACGCCCGACATAGACGCTTTGCCCGCGCCGCGCCGATGCCGCGCGCTTCAGGGAAGAATCGGGCATGGCGCGGACCGGTCGGATGCGCGCGGCGGCGCCGTGAAGCGTTGCGTGATGGCCGGCTCGATGGCCTTGGCTATGGCACAGGCCGGCCGCTTGGTGGATTCGATCATGGGGCGAACGAGTCGAACGGAATTCTGATGGTCAACAGCACGGCGAAAGCCCTGCGTCCGGCGGCACACCGACGAGAGAACGGGTTCCCGGCCGCAAACGCGCCACTGTAACCGAATTCTCCTGACGAGATAATATGAAACCTCATATCGACAATTCCTGGACATTCTTGATGCCGCGATGCGCCCGCCGCATCCGCGCCGCCGGTTAAAGAAATCCCCGATCGCGCCGATAACTCGCCTGATAGAGCGTGTCGCGCCTCATTGCGGCACGTCCCGGCCGGAACCCGCGAGGCGCGTGTTCCGCGCGCCGCCGCCTGGCCGAAAAAGCAGGCGCTGCCGCCAGAAACCAACGAGACCATGCAAGCGAACCGGATCAACGTCTCCCGCCGCGCACCGTGGCGCATCGCGCTCGATGCGCTCTCTCGCGCATGGGGAAGCGCCGCGCGCGAGCGGCATCCCGAGAGCGCCGGGGAGCCGCCCGCGCCCGCGACATCGCCCAAGGCCGGCGCGCCGGATGCGCCCGTCGCCGCCGTCGCGAATGCCCTGACCGACGCGTCCGAGGCCACGCTCGGCGCGGTCGACTTCCTCGCCCAGCTCGACGATGCGCTGCGCTTCCAGTATGTATCGGATGCGAGCATCGAGTTCATCGGCTATCACCGCGATTATCTGAGCATGCTGACGCTGCACGATCTCGTCGCATCCGAGGAAGCCGACGAGCTGCATGCGCTCGTCGCGCGGGCGCGCGTGAGCGGCAAGCTCGAATCGGCGACGCTGACGGTCGTGAAGTCGCTCACCTATCCGATCTGCGTCGAGTTGCGGCTCGTGTCGACGGCCGCGCGCGGCATGCCCGGCTTCGCGCTCGCCGCCTTCGACGTGACGCACTGGCGCGAGCGCGAAGCGGCGCTCGTGCATACGATCAATCACGATGCGCTGACGGGCCTCGACAATCTCATCGCCCTGAAGGCCGCGATCGTTGCGGCGCAGGACGAAGCCGAACTCACGCGCACGCACGCGGGACTCGTGCTGCTCGACATCGACGATTATCAGCGCATCAACCGCGCGCTCGGCTACGACGCCGGTGACGAGCTACTGCGCGAAACCGCGCGGCGCATCCAGCATACGGCGGGACACGGCGAGCGCGTCGCGCGCGTGGCCGGCGACGAATTCGCCGTGCTGCTGCCGCCCGGCACCACGGCGGAACTCGCCGAAAGTCTCGGGCGGCGCTTGCTCACCGCGATCGCGCAGCCCTACCGGCATCGCGGGCAGCACACGCATTTGTCGGCGAGCGTGGGCGTCGCGCTGTATCCGGATCAGGCGGGCAGGCTCGCGAAAAGCGAAGCGCAGACCAACCTCTTGCGCATGGCCGATCAGGCGCTCGCGCAGGCGAAGGAATCGGGCGGCAATGCGCTCGTCTTCCACACGATCGACGACAACCCCGCCGACGCCGAGCGCCTCAAGCTCGAAGCGGACCTGTACGAAGCCGTGCGCAACGGTGAGTTCTCGCTCTACTTCCAGCCGATCACGAAGATCCGCACGGGCGCGGTGGTCGGCGTGGAAGCGCTGATGCGCTGGAATCATCCGGTGCACGGGCTCGTGCCGCCGTCGACGTTCATTCCGCTCGCGGAATCCATCGGCCTCATCAATTATCTGGGCAACTGGGTGCTGAAGGCCGCGTGCATGCAGATCGTGCAGTGGGACGCGATCGGCATCCGGCTCGATTACGTGTCGGTGAACGTGTCGCCGCAGCAGTTCCGCGACAAACGATTCACCGCCGCAGTGAAGGAAGCGCTCGCGCTCACCGGCATCGACGCGCGGCGGCTCGTGTTCGAGATCACCGAAAGCCTTTTGATGCACGATCCGGAGGAAGCGACGCGCCTGCTCGAAACGCTGACGACGATCGGCATCCGCTTCGCCGTCGACGATTTCGGCACCGGCTATTCGAGCCTCGCCTATTTGCAACGTTTTCCGCTCTCGAAGCTCAAGATCGACCGCAGCTTTGTCGAGAACCTGATTACGTCCCGAAACAATCGCGCGATCGTGAGCGCGGTGGTCGGGCTGGCGCAATCGCTCGGACTGGAGCTGGTGGCCGAAGGCGTCGAAACCGAGGCGCAGCGGGATTTGCTCGCGGACCTGGGATGCGACCATATTCAGGGCTGGCTCATCAGCCATGCGTTGCCGTCGGACGAGCTGGCGCGCTCGTTCCAGTCGCATTCGCTCGTATTGCACGAGACATTATGAACGGACGATTGTTCGTGTTTTAATCGAAGCACGCGCCGTAACTCCCTAATAACGTGTACATTTCGTTGTTGGGTGCTGGATTGCAGGACCGCCTCGGGTTAGCCGTCGCGTAACGAACGAGTTCTTATTTTTTGCAATGGCACGCACCAAGGCCGAACTACTGGACAAGCTGTGGTCGCGCATGAGCGAGCGCGGGGATTTCCCCATGCTGTCTCAGGCGCTGCGCTCGACTGTGTCCGCAATGAGCGATGACGACCTCGACTTCACGTCCCTCGTGCAAGTCGTGCTGTCGGACGTCGGCCTCACGCAGAAGGTGCTGCGGCTCGCCAACTCGGCGATGTACATCGCGTTCGGCGGCAACATCACCACCGTCACGCGCGCGTTGATGGTGCTCGGCATGGACGCCGTCGGTCATCTCGTCGTCGGGTTGAAGCTCGTCGACCACTTCCATCAGAGCGCGCCGCGCCGTATCGACGCGAAGCTCGAACTAAACCGCACCCTGCTCTCGGGCGCGGTTGCGCGGCAGCTCACCGAGCACAAGGACTTGCGCTCCGCCGAGGAAGCGGTCGTCTGCACGCTGATGCGGCAGATCGGCAAGCTGCTCGTCGCGTTCTATCTCGAACACGAGTGGGATCAGTTGCGCCGCAAGGCCGCTTCGGAAAACATCCCCGACAGCGCCGCCTGTGCCGCGCTGCTCGGCGTCACCTTCGACGAGATCGGCCTCGAAGCGGCGGACCGCTGGCGTCTGCCCGAGACGATTCGCGAAGGAATGCGCGCGACCGATCCGAACGCGCCCGTCGATGAAACCGTGCCGAAGCACGTTCGCTGGCTGCGCGCGATCTCCAACTATTCGACCGAAGTCGCGGACGCGCTCACGGCGCAAAACGTGGCCGCGGACGGCCGCGAATCGGTGCTCTTCGATATCGCGAACCGCTACACCGGACCGCTCAACACCGACGCCGACACGCTCACGTCGATGAGCCTCGCGCTCGCGAACGAAGAAGCGAGCGACGGCGTGATGCGCGAGATCTCCGAGCTGCAGGCCAACGCCGATGCCATGGCGCGCGCGAACGTATCGGCGGAGGCGCGCATCGGCGCGAGCGTCGCGGACTTGCGCTCGTTGCCGTCGAAGAATGCGCTCGCGCCAGCGCTCGCGCTCGCGTCGGAATCGATACTCGGCAGCCTGCATCTGTCGCGCACCGTGGTGTTCGTGCGCCAGGCCAACAACGAATTCCACGCGCGTCTCGGCCTCGGCGCGGGCGTCGAGCCGATGTTGCCGAAACTGCGCTTCTCGGCGGAGTTCCGGCCCGACGTGTTTCATCTCGCGATCAGCAATCCGGTCGGCATCTTCATCGAGAACGCGCACGACGCGCGCATCGACGCCCGCCTGCCGCGCTGGTACAAGGAGACGCTCGGCGAAGCGCAGGCGTTCGTCGTGCTGCCGGTGAAATCGAACGATACGACCGTCGCGCTGATCTACGGCGACTGGACCTCGCCGCAACACGTGCGCAAGATCTCGCCCGCCGAGATGAGCGCACTGAACGAGCTCACGAAGGAGCTGAGCCGTTTTTTCTTTAGCGCGAACTGGAAGGAAGTCGAGCTCATCTGAGCGGCTTCCTTCTTGCGCGCAGACCCCTTCCTCCGCCTTATTCCCGCTTCAGAATCGCCACGGCCTGCTCGCCGTATCGCACGATATAGCCGCCGTGCGCGCGCTGCCATTCGCGTGCTTCCGATTCGTTCGCAAACCAGTTCTTCTCGTAGTCGTTGAACGCGCCGGCGTCGAGCAGGTAGCGGTCGATCGCCACGTCCGGCTGTTCGTCGATGTGGGATTTGCACGCGTCCCAGCCTGGGTAGCCGAGTTCGACGGCGAGCATCGAAAGCAGATGCTTCAGTTGCAGATCGTCGCGCATCGCGTGCAGATCGGCGAGGCGTTCCGCGCGCGTGACGTTCGTCGCGAGCAGGCGGCGCAGAACGGGCATCGACGCGCTCGTATCGCCGTCGCGGGCGTGACGAAGCAGACGCCGCGCATGTTCGCGCAGATAGTCGCTATTGGAAACGGAAGAAGAGATCGGACAGGATGTAGACCACATGACGTTGTTCCTTTGTTGCGCCGTTCTCGCTGCGGCTATAAAGGTTCGACGTTGCGGTTCGATCCAAAGTTGAGGTGCTGCACGGCAGGTGCGTAAGACTTTCGCGAGACCGGGCGCCCTGCCGCGCCCGTCCGCGATTCTATCCTCAAGCCTTGCGTCAAGCCAACTGGAATTTTCCGACGAGCGACTTGAGCGCGCGCGCCTGATCGTCGAGCGATTGCGCGGCGGCCGCCGCCTGTTCGACGAGCGCGGCGTTCTGCTGCGTGTTCGCGTCCATCTTCGTGACGGCCTCGCCGATCGACTCGATGCCCGTCTTCTGCTCCGCCGATGCCGCCGAGATCTCGCCCATGATGTCCGTGACGCGGCGCACGGCCTTGACGACTTCCTCCATCGTGGCGCCCGCTTCCTGCGCGTAGGTCGAGCCGTCCGACACGCGCGACACCGATGTATCGATGAGCCCTTTGATCTCCTTCGCCGCCGACGACGAACGCTGCGCGAGACTGCGCACCTCGCCCGCGACGACCGCGAAGCCGCGTCCCTGCTCGCCCGCGCGCGCCGCTTCGACCGCCGCGTTCAGCGCGAGGATGTTGGTCTGGAACGCGATGCCCTCGATCACGCCGATGATGTCGCCGATGCTCTTCGCGCTCGCATCGATGCGCTGCATCGTTTCGACGACGCGGCCCACGACCGCGCCGCCCTTCTCCGCGATCTCCGACGCGCTCGCCGCGAGCGTGCTCGCCTGCTTCGCATTGTCGGCGTTCTGACGCACCGTCGACGTGAGCTGCTCCATGCTGGCCGCGGTTTTTTCCAGCGCGACGGCCTGCTCCTCGGTACGGCGCGACAAGTCGACGTTGCCCGTTGAAATCTCGCTCGATGCCGAAGCGATCGCCTCCGCGCTCGCCGCTATATCGCCGACGGTCGACGACAGTCCCGCCTGCATTTCGGAGAGCGCGTGAAGCATCGACGCGTCGTCGCGACGCTTGAGCTTGACCGGATACGCGAGATCGCCCGATGCGATGCGACGCGCGATGTCCTTCGCATAACCGGGCTCGCCGCCGAGCTGGCCGGCGAGACGCCGCACGACCCATTCGGAGACGACGATCGCGAGCGCGAACAACGCGAGCGTCAGCACCGACACCATCACGAACGACGAATGGAAGATGAACGCGGCGGATTCGATCGTCGCCTTGGCTGCGGCGCCGCGGCGCGCGACGAGTTCATCGACCATCTTTTCGAGCTTGCCCGTTTCGACGAGCAGCGACACGTCCTGCATGCCGACTTGCCAGTTCATCTGCGAGAGATCGAGCGGTTGCTCCTTCACGAGCTTCACGAACGTCCGCAGATTCTCGGCCCACTTGCCGAGCGCGATCGAGAAGTTCTTTTGCTGCGCGAGCGCGTCCTTGTCGGCGTGATCGATGTATTGCGCGAGCTGCGCCTGTTCACGTCCGATTTCGGCGAGCGATTGCTCGATCTGCGCGCCGAGATCGTCGCGCTCTTTCGCCGTGCTCGCGGTGAGCAGCATCTTCTGCGACCGGCTCGCGCGCAGCAGATAGCCGCGCGTTTCCTCGGCCGCGCGGCTCGCGACGTAGCCTTGCGTGTAGATGGATTCGGTCGCGCCGTTCAGACGGCTGATCTGCGTGAGCGAAATTGCGCCGATGACGAGCGTGCCCGCGAGCACGAGTCCGAAAGCCAGCCTGAGCGATGCCTTGACTGATAGCGTGCGCTTCGCTTCGTCATGCGCCATGAAGCCCGCGTCTTTTGCGCCGCGTAGCGAAAACAGTTTCATCGATCGAATCCCCGAATTTGTTCTTTGGACTAGGCCGTCGTGAGGCGTGTCCTGGTCTGATCCCTGCCGGGAATACGGCAGGTTTGCGGGCTTTCTTGAGCCTTTTTTTAGCAGGAGCGCACGTTCGTTCGCTCCGCCGTCGCTTCTTATAACCGGCCAAAAAACCTTGCGTGCGACGAAATCGCAGCTTGATTCGCTGCCGATCCTGTCCGATTCGCGACAAAGCTTGGCAGGACAACGCGTCGGGGACAGCCTACACTTGTCAGAAATTCAGTCTGCGCATAAATGTCGCACTGACAAAAGATCGATTCCGAGACGCTTTCCTGCTTTCACAAGCCATCACTATGCAAACGAGCATCGACAAGGGCGCTTTGTCGCCTTCCGGCGCATCGGCCGGCGCTTCCGCCAACGCTTCTGCAAACGCTTCCGCCGCGACATCAGCGGGCGCGCAACGCACCGTTTATTCCGTTCTGGGCGCGATCAGCTTTTCGCACCTTTTGAACGACATGATCCAGTCGCTGATTCTGGCGATCTATCCGATGTTCAAGAGCGAATTCGCGCTCACGTTCGGACAGATCGGCCTCATCACGCTCGTGTATCAGGTGACGGCTTCGCTGCTGCAACCGCTCGTCGGCCTGTACACGGACAAGCATCCGAAGCCGTATTCGCTTCCGGTCGGCATGGGCTTCACGCTGTCGGGTCTCTTGCTGATGTCGGTCGCGGGCAGCTTCGGCACGCTCTTGATCGCGGCGGCGCTGGTCGGCTGCGGATCGTCGGTGTTTCATCCGGAATCGTCGCGGGTGGCGCGCATGGCGTCGGGCGGCAAGCACGGTCTCGCGCAGTCGCTCTTTCAGGTCGGCGGCAACGCGGGTTCGTCGTTGGGTCCCTTGCTCGCCGCGCTGATCGTCATCCCGCACGGGCAAAAGAGCATCGCGTGGTTCTCGGTGGCCGCGCTCGTCGCGATGTTCGTGCTGGCGAATATCGGCCGCTGGTACAAGCGTCATCCGGCGACGAAGAAGGGCCGCGCGCAGACCGCGCACGCGACGCTGCCGCGCAACAAGGTCGTCATGGCGATGAGCGTGCTCGTGCTGCTCGTGTTCTCGAAGTACTTCTATCTGGCGAGCATCACGAGTTACTTCACGTTCTATCTGATCAGCAAGTTCGGCATCTCGGTGCAGGCCGCGCAGATCCATCTGTTCGTGTTCCTCGCGTCGGTGGCGGCGGGCACGATCATCGGCGGTCCGGTCGGCGACAAGGTCGGGCGCAAGGCGGTGATCTGGGTGTCGATTCTCGGCGTCGCGCCGTTCACGCTCTTGATGCCTTACGCGAACCTGTTCTGGACGGGCGTGCTGTCGGTGATCATCGGGCTCGTGCTGGCATCGGCGTTCTCGGCGATTCTCGTGTATGCGCAGGAACTGATTCCGGGCAAGGTCGGGATGGTCGCGGGCTTGTTCTTCGGATTCGCGTTCGGCATGGGCGGCGTGGGCGCGGCGGTGCTCGGGCATCTCGCGGATGCGACCAGCATCGATTATGTGTACAAGGTTTGCGCGTTCCTGCCGTTGCTGGGCGTGTTGACGGTGTTGTTGCCGAAGACGCATGAGGGGAAGGCGAAGGCCTGAGCGCACGCGATGACGATCACAACGGGCACGCCGGACCGCGTGCCCGTTGTGTTTTGGGCGCTCAGTTTCCCAACGCCTCCCTCACCTGCATCAACGCGCCCGGATCCTCGATCGTCGGCAGCTCGCCCGGATCGCGCCCTTCCGCCAACGCCGCGATCGCGCGTCGCAGCAGCTTCCCCGAACGCGTCTTCGGCAGCATCGTCACGAAATGCACGCGCGCCGGACGCGCGATCGCGCCGAGCTGCGAATCCACCGCGTGACACAACTCCGCTTCCATGCCCTCGCGCGCGCCCGGCGCATTGATGCGATCCGCATCGCGCAGCACGACGAACGCCGCGGCCGCCTGCCCCTTCACGGAATCGGCGATGCCGACCACCGCGACCTCCGCGACCGCCGGATGCGCCGACAACGCCTCTTCGATCTCGCGCGTGCCGAGCCGATGCCCCGCCACGTTGATGACATCGTCGGTGCGGCCGAGGATCGACACGTAGCCGTCCTCGTCCTGCACACCCCAGTCGAAGGTCGAATAGACCATCTGATTCGGCACGCTCTTCCAGTACGTGTCGACGAAGCGCTGGTCGTCGCGCCACACCGTCTGCATGCAGCCCGGCGGCAGCGGATACGCCAGCGTGACGACGCCCTTCTCGCCGGGCGCGCAGGCATCGCCGGTCGCTTCGTTGCGCAGCGTAAGATTGAAGCCCATCGACGGTACGCCCGGCGAGCCGAGCTTCGACGGCAATTCTTCGATGCCGCGCGGAATCGCGATCATCGGCCAGCCGGTTTCCGTCTGCCAGTAATTGTCGATGACGGGCTTTTTCAACGCGCTCTGGATCCAGTGCGCAGTCGGCTCGTCGAGCGGCTCGCCCGCGAGAAACAGCGTGCGCAGGCTCGACAGATCGTATTTCTCCATCAGCGCCGGATCCTGCTTCTTCAGCACGCGGATCGCGGTCGGCGCGGTGAACATCAGATTGATCTTGTACTGCTGGACGAGCCGCCACCAGATGCCGCCGTCGGGACGAATCGGCGTGCCTTCGTACATCACGGTCGTGAGGCCGGCGATCAGCGGCGCATAAATGATGTAGCTGTGCCCCACGACCCAGCCGATGTCCGATGCGGTGAACATCGTGTCGCCCGGCGCGCCCTGAAAGACGTGCTCCATCGATGCGGCGAGCGCGACCGCGTAACCGCCGACATCGCGCTGCACGCCCTTCGGCCTGCCCGTCGTGCCGGACGTGTAGAGCACGTACGACGGCTCGTTCGATTCGAGCCATTCGCACGGCACGTGCGCGTCGAAAAATTGCTCGCGCAGCGGTTCGTACGCGACGAGATAACTCGCCTGCAAGCGCTCGGGCGCGAGTTGCCGGTCGATCAAGAGCACTTGCGGCACCTTGTATTCGGCGCGCGAGAGCGCTTCGTCGACGAGCGGCGTGTAGTCGATCACCTTGCCCGCGCGCGCGCCGGCATCGGCGGTGACGATGAGCGCAGGCTCGGCATCGTCGATGCGCGCCGCGAGATTCGGCGCCGCGAAGCCGCCGAACACGACCGAGTGGATCGCGCCGATGCGCGCGCACGCGAGCATCGCGAAGAGCGCTTCGGGAATCATCGGCAGATAGATGAGCACGCGATCGCCCTTCTTCACGTGCAGCGAGCGCATGACGGCTGCCATGCGGTTCACTTCCGCGTGCAGCTCGGCGTAGGTGTAGCGGCGCTCGATGCCCGTTTCCGTCGATACGTAGACGAGCGCGTCCTGTTGCGCACGCGACGCGAGATGCCGGTCGACGGCGTTATGGCACAGATTGGTCTTGCCGCCGACGAACCACCGCGCGAACGGCGGCTTGCTGCGGTCGAGCACCCGCTCGAACGGCGTCTGCCAGTGAATGCGACGGGCCTGTTCGGCCCAGAACGCTTCGGGCTCGTCGATCGACCGTCGATACGCTTCTCGGTAAGTCGGCATGCGCGTCCTCTGCAAAGCGGCGTTGGCTGAGCCCTGAGCATAGAGCAGCCGTCCAACCCGCGCCAGACCGGGCGCGCCCTGATCGGTCCGGCGCGTCAGAGCGCCCGGGTTCGCGCTGCGGCGCGGCCCTCGGACGCGGTGTGCTTGAGCAGCACCGGCGCAAGCTCGCCCGCGACGCGCATGCTCGACACGACGACCGTTCGTACGCCGCATCCGTCCGTCAATGCGCGCAGCGTTTCTCGCGTGCTCGCGCGCG
The DNA here is from genome assembly GCF_023630905.1 of Caballeronia sp. ATUFL_F1_KS4A. Lineage (NCBI taxonomy): Bacteria > Pseudomonadati > Pseudomonadota > Betaproteobacteria > Burkholderiales > Burkholderiaceae > Caballeronia > Caballeronia sp. ATUFL_F1_KS4A. The sequence continues at coordinate 146,180 of NZ_JALQEB010000010.1, forward strand.
CCTCGATGCGCGGTTCGATCAGGATCAGGCCGCGGCAGTACGCGGCCAGCATCGTGCGATGCGTGCGCATCCACGCGGCGCGCAGACGGGCGTCGGCGGCGGTTTCGTTTGCGTCGTGCTCGGCCACGAGAACGAAAGGCGTCGCGAGGGACACGAGACGGCGCATCTGCGCGCCCCATGCGAACGCATAGCCCGGTTTCACGGCGCGCGGACGCAGGCGCACGAGCGGGAATCGGCTCGCGTCGAAAAGACGCTCGTCGAGTTCGATGGATTTCGGTGCGAGGTCGGCGGCGTTCACAGCGGTTTCGGACTCCAGTAGTTGAGCGCGGCGACGAGCGACGGCCAGCGGGAACGCCGCGGCACCACGCGTTTCTTGGGCTGCGTGGCGCGTGGCGCGCGGCGAGCCAACTCCTGCGCCGTCGCCTCCGTCCACGCGCGGCGCGTGGTTTCGAGCACTCTCGCGGCGTTCGCCGAAACAGCGCAACGCTCGCCCCGCTCGCCGCTTTCGGACGCCGGGCGCGCCTCGCCCATCGTGCCGATGGCGGTGAAATCGTTGGTCATGTCGTCGGGCCTCCTGTGTCTGCCTCACGGTGTGCGAGTCATTGTATTGAGAATCATTCTCAACTACAAGCAGGATTTTCGACGATGCGCGGCCCGTGGAAAGCCGCGTCCGCGTGGGATTCGGCGCTCGATCAGCCGGCAGCGCGGAGAAAGCGCGACAAAATGCCCGACGAGTAAGTCGCGGCGATCGACGTCAGAAATTCGGTGAACGATAGCGGCGCGGCGGCGTCCGCCGCATCGGAAATGGTCCGCACGACCGCGCACGGCACGCCGTGCTCGTAGCAGACCTGCGCGATGGCCGCGCCTTCCATTTCGACCGCGAGCGCGTCGGGCAGCGCGTCGCGCAAGCCGAAGAGCGCGTCGTGGCTCGCGATGAAGCGATCGCCGCTCACGATCAGCCCGCGATGCACGCGCGGCCCGGCGACGGCGAAGCGCTCCGTCAGCGTACCGCCCTCGTCGGCGATGAACGCATCGGCGGCGGCGGCGAGCGCATCGGAAAGCGCGCGATCGGCGCCGAAGCGCGCGCGGTCGAGCAGCGGCACTTCGTAGCGCGGAAAGAGCGGCGATGCGTCGAGATCATGCTGCAGCAAAGCATCGGCGATGACGACATCGCCCACTTGCACGTCCGCCCGCACGCCGCCCGCGACGCCTGTGAAGACGATCGCATCGGTTTCGAACACATGGATGAGCGCGCTCGCGGTCGCGGCCGCCGCCACCTTGCCGATGCGCGCGAGCGTGACGACGGCCGGCAGCCCATGCGCGTCGCCGACGTAATACTCGCGCTGGCCGAGCGTCACGGTGCGAACTTCGCCTGCCGAGCGCATCTGCGCGATGAGGTCGCCCAGTTCCTGCGGCAGCGCCGCCATGATGCCGAGCCGCTTCGTCTTCATTCGACGGCCTGCAGTTTCGCCACGGCCAGCGCGAGCCACTTTTCGCCGTGGCGCTTGAAGCGCACTTGCGCGCGCGCGTCGCCGCCCGAGCCTTCCAGCGCGGTCACGGTGCCTTCGCCGAACTTCGTATGGAACACGGCCTGGCCGACCTTGAAGCCGGATTCCGCCGCGCGCTGCTCGTTGGCGAACGACGGCAATGCCGCGCTGGCGCCCTGATCCCGCGCATAGCCGGAAGAACCGCCGCGCTCCTGTCCGGGACGCGCAAACCAGTCGCGGCCCCAGCCGGCGTTGTCGGCGCGTCCGCCCCAGCGCGCGCCCGCCTCCATCTTCGGCGTGAGCCACTTGAGCGAGCCTTCGGGCAATTCGTCGAAGAAACGCGAACGGATGTTGTAGCGCGTCTGGCCGTGCAGCATGCGGCTCTGCGCGAACGACAGATAAAGCCGCTCTTTCGCGCGTGTGATCGCCACGTACATGAGACGCCGCTCTTCCTCCAGCCCGTCCGATTCCTGCGCGCTGTTCTCGTGCGGGAACAAGCCCTCTTCCAGCCCGGTGATGAACACCGCCGTGAATTCGAGGCCCTTGGCCGCGTGCACGGTCATCAGTTGCACGGCGTCCTGGCCGGCCTGCGCCTGGTTGTCGCCGGCTTCGAGCGATGCGTGCGACAGGAAGCCGGCGAGCGGCGTCATCGTGTCGGGATTCTGCGCGGGATCGGCGATGCCGGGCGCATCGAGCACTTCGATCTCGCCGTCCTCGCTGACGATCTCCGGCAGCGCCGACGCGCCCGGACGCAGCGGAATGGAGCGCGCGGGCGTATCGAGCCCGTAGCCTTCCTCGCTGACGAACGCCGCCGCCGCATTCACGAGTTCCTGCAAATTCTCGAGCCGATCCTGGCCCTCGCGCTCGGTTTCGTAGAACGCGGCGAGACCGCTCGCGCGCACGACGTATTCGACGGTTTCCGGCAGGCTCATCTGCTGCGTTTCGGCGCGCATTTTCGCGATGAGCGTCGCGAATGCGCCGAGGCTCGTGCCCGCCTTGCCGGTGACGTACGGCACGGCGGCGGCCATCGAACAGTTGTAGAGACGCGCCGCGTCGGCCACTTGCTCGATGGAGCGCGCACCGATCCCGCGCGTCGGGAAATTGACGACGCGCGCGAACGCGGTGTCGTCGTTCGGATTGTCGATGAGACGCAAATACGCGAGCGCATGCTTCACTTCCTGCCGCTCGAAGAAGCGCAGACCGCCATACACGCGATACGGAATGCCCGCGTTCACGAGCGTATGTTCGATGGTCCGCGACTGCGCGTTGCTGCGATAAAGCACCGCGACCTCGCCGCGCGACACGCCCGTATTGATGAGCGCCTTGATTTCCTCGACGATCCAGCCCGCTTCCTGCGAATCCGTTGCGGCCTCGTAGACGCGCACCGGCTCGCCGTGTCCCGCGTCGGTGCGCAGATTCTTGCCGAGCCGGTTGGCGTTGTTGGCGATCAGATAGTTCGCGGTATCGAGAATATGGCCGTGCGAGCGATAGTTCTGCTCCAGCTTGATGAGATTGCGCACGCGGAATTCGCGCTCGAAATCGTGCATGTTGCCGACGTTCGCGCCGCGGAACGCGTAGATCGACTGGTCGTCGTCGCCGACCGCGAAGATCGCGTTGTGCTCGCCCGCGAGCAGCTTGAGCCACGCGTACTGCAGCTTGTTCGTGTCCTGAAACTCGTCGACGAGAATGTTGCGAAAGCGCGCCTGATAATGCGCGCGCAGCGGCGGATTGTGCGCGAGGAGTTCATAACAGCGCAGCAGCAGCTCGGGAAAATCGACGACGCCTTCGCGCTGGCATTGCTGATCGTAGGCTTCGTAAAGCTCGACGAACTTGCGATTGAACGCATCGGTGGCGTCGACGTCTTTCGGACGCAGGCCCTGCTCCTTCGCGTTGTTGATGAAGTACTGCAGATTCTTCGCCGGATACTTCTCGTCGTCGACGTTCAGGCCTTTCATCAGCCGCTTGATCGCGGACAGCTGGTCGGCCGTGTCGAGAATCTGGAATGTCTGCGGCAGGCCGGCGTCGCGGTAATGCGCGCGCAGCATGCGGTTGCACAAGCCGTGAAACGTGCCGATCCACATGCCGCGCGTATCGATGGGCAGCAGCGCGGACAGGCGCGCCATCATCTCGCGCGCGGCCTTGTTCGTGAAGGTGACGGCGAGCACGGTCGGCGGCGACGCGTAGCCCTGCTGGATCAGCCACGCGATGCGCGTGATGAGCACGCGCGTCTTGCCGCTGCCGGCGCCCGCGAGAATGAGCGCGGGCTCGTCCGGGAGCGTCACGGCGGCGAGTTGTTCGGGATTCAGATTCGCGAGCAGGTCGGGCATGGGAAAGAGGCGTCGAGGTAAGCGAGCATTATAAATGTCCGGTTCTTCGACGACTTTCCGCGTCGCCCATCGCAGCCGACACTCGATTACGGCGCAGACGGCCTACTTTCCATGGATTGTTGCATTTTCTGGGCCGCGTCCGCGCCTAGCGTATTTCGCACACGTCCGTTCACAAGCGTGTTCAGAAATTTGTCATCGAAGCCATTCGCCACTTTCCAGGCGTCCCGATCCCGCTCGAACACGAATTCGCCCTTGAGCTGCACGTATGGCATCGCACCGATAACGCTCAACAGATCGTCCTTATAGTCGACCAAAACCGGACATGCGTAGGAATGGTCATCGATCCTGCGGCAATCCGCTGCCGGAAGCACGCCGATGACCCTCGCTTCCATCGTCCTCGGCACATCTTCCCCGTACACCGGTTTGTGATGCGACGGCGACCGTCTGCCCACGCGATCGTCGATTCCCTTGATTCCCGCGATGACCGCCGCGCGAATCGCGTCGCGGCCGAGCGGGGCGCCCAGCGCCTTGTTCAGCCCGGCCTCGTTGTAGCGCGCGGCGACGTATTCGTACGGATAGGTGTGCACTTCGAACTCACCATTCTTTTCCCTGGGCCGGATCACGTAGCCTATGGGGCTCGTCGCCTCCCCCGCTTTGATGACCGCTGTGCAACCGCGCGATCTGTCGCCATCGTCGTAGCCCACTTCCTGGAAATCCGAAAATCGTGGCGTCAAATCACGGTCATCGTTCAGCGACAGGCCCGGACGCTTCGTGGCGAGATCGGTCTTCGATTGGACGCCGATCCGGAACAGCGCGTCCTTCGTGCTGGTTGCCGCGCAGGATGGCGTGCTCGCCGACCAGAGGGTGTAGGCCCCGACCGCCGCGAAGATCACGCAAAACGCCGATGCGTATCCGATCATGCGACGTTTCACCTTCTTGCGCGTGCGCGCGGCGAACGCCGCGAATGGCGCCCGGAAACGCGGGTCGATCTGCCCGACGACCGACTCGTACTGCAACAAGTCCTCAGGCGCCTTGTCCGTCTCCAGCGTTTCCACGAAACGGACCGCCGCCGCTTCCGCCGCTTGCTCATCCAGGAAACCTTCTTGAATGAGCCAGTCGAGCATCGCGCGCGCGGAATCGAAGCGCAGGTCGATCTCCGACATCTGGTCCATCGACTCTAGCACCCGCAGGGCCGTTTTATCGTCGATATAGCCGCAACTATTCAACACTGCCAAGGTCTGCAAGCGGACCATGCCCGCGACGCTAACCTTCTGACACTCCTGATCTGTGGTCATCTCGCCCCTTTCTCTTGCGCCACTCGTGCCGGATGCACGCGTGCGAATCCGCCAGCGTAGAACCATGGCTTTTTGCGATACAGGGACAGAGCGCGCTTTTGACAATTACTTCCAGATATCGCTCTTACGGGGCACTCGGGCACCGTACGAGTAGGCCACGTGGGCACCGCTATAATTGACGGATTCCCTGCTTTCAGATCTAGACGAACGACGACATGAGCGACAACACACTGGCAAAAAGCTTCGAGCCTCAAAACATCGAGTCCCAATGGGGCCCGGAATGGGAAAAGCGCGGATACGCCGCTCCCACGTTCAAGGAAGGCGCGAAGAATTTCTCCATCCAGTTGCCGCCGCCGAACGTCACCGGCACGCTGCACATGGGGCACGCGTTCAACCAGACCATCATGGATGGCCTGACGCGCTATCACCGCATGCTGGGCGAAAACACGCTGTGGGTGCCGGGCACGGACCACGCGGGCATCGCGACGCAGATCGTCGTCGAACGCCAGCTCGATGCGCAAGGCATCTCGCGCCATGACCTCGGCCGCGAAGAGTTTCTGAAGCGCGTCTGGGCGTGGAAGCAGCAATCCGGCTCGACCATCACGAATCAGGTTCGGCGTCTGGGCGCATCGATCGACTGGTCGCGCGAATACTTCACGATGGACGACAAGATGTCGGCCGCCGTGCGCGACGTGTTCGTCACGCTCTATAAACAAGGGCTGATCTATCGCGGCAAGCGGCTCGTGAACTGGGACCCGGTGCTCGGCACCGCCGTGTCCGATCTCGAAGTCGTGAGCGAAGAAGAAAACGGCAGCCTGTGGCACATCAACTATCCGCTGCCGGACGGTTCCGGTCATCTGACGGTCGCGACCACGCGCCCGGAAACCATGCTGGGCGACACCGCCGTGATGGTGCATCCGGAAGACGAGCGTTATCAGCATCTGATCGGCAAGACGGTGACGTTGCCGCTATGCGATCGCGAAATCCCGATCATCGCGGATGAATACGTCGATCGCGAATTCGGCACCGGCGTCGTCAAAGTCACGCCCGCGCACGACTTCAACGACTACGCCGTCGGCCAGCGCCACAAGCTGCCGCAGATCGAAATTCTCACGCTCGACGCGAAGATCAACGACAACGCGCCTGAAAAATATCGCGGCATGGATCGCTTCGACGCGCGCAAAGCCGTCGTGAAAGATCTCGAAGCGCTCGGCCTGCTCGAATCCGTCAAGCCGCACAAGCTGATGGTGCCGCGCGGCGACCGCACCAACGTGGTCATCGAACCGATGCTGACGGACCAGTGGTTCGTCGCCATGAGCAAGCCGGCGCCCGAAGGCACGTTCAATCCGGGCAAGTCGATCACGGAAACGTCGCTCGATGTCGTGCGCAACGGCCAGATCAAGTTCGTGCCGGAGAACTGGACGACCACCTACTATCAGTGGCTCGAAAACATCCAGGACTGGTGCATTTCGCGCCAGTTGTGGTGGGGCCATCAGATTCCCGCGTGGTACGGCGAGAACGGCGAGATTTTCGTCGCGAAGACCGAAGAAGAAGCCCGCGCCGAAGCCGACGCGCAAGGCTACAAAGGCGCACTCAAGCGCGATGAAGACGTGCTCGACACCTGGTTCTCGTCCGCGCTCGTGCCGTTTTCGTCGCTCGGCTGGCCGAACGAGACGAAGGAACTGAAGGCGTTCCTGCCGTCGTCGGTGCTCGTGACAGGCTTCGACATCATCTTCTTCTGGGTCGCCAGAATGGTGATGATGACCACGCATTTCACCGGCAAGGTGCCGTTCGACACCGTCTATGTGCACGGACTCGTGCGCGACGCCGAAGGCCAGAAGATGTCGAAGAGCAAGGGCAACACGCTCGACCCGATCGATATCGTCGATGGCATCGACCTCGAATCGCTCGTCGCCAAGCGCACGACCGGCCTCATGAATCCGAAGGCCGCCGCGCAGATCGAGAAGAAGACGCGCAAGGAATTCCCCGAAGGCATTCCGTCGTTCGGCACCGACGCGCTGCGCTTCACGATGGCCTCGATGGCCACCCTCGGCCGCAACGTGAACTTCGATCTCGCGCGCTGCGAGGGTTATCGCAACTTCTGCAACAAGCTCTGGAACGCCACGCGTTTCGTGCTGATGAACTGCGAGGGCCACGATTGCGGTTTTGCGAATCCGGGCGCGTGCAAGCCAGGCGATTGCGGCCCTGGCGGCTACACGGATTACTCGCAGGCGGATCGCTGGATCGTGTCGCTGCTTCAGCGCGTGGAAGCCGAAGTGGAAAAGGGTTTCGCGGACTATCGTTTCGACAACGTCGCGAGCGCGATCTACAAATTCGTGTGGGACGAGTACTGCGACTGGTATCTCGAACTCGCGAAGGTGCAGATCCAGACCGGCACGCCCGAGCAGCAGAGGGCGACGCGTCGCACGCTCTTGCGTGTGCTCGAAACGGTGCTGCGCCTCGCGCATCCGATCATTCCTTTCATCACGGAAGCGTTGTGGCAGAAGGTTGCCCCTCTCACCGACGCCTTCCCGCAAGGCGCGAAGGAAGGCGAAGTCTCGATCATGACGCAGCCTTATCCGCGCGCCGAGCAGAAAAAGATCGATGAATCGTCAGAACAGTGGGCTGCCGAACTGAAGAGTGTCATCGATGCATGTCGTAATCTACGTGGCGAAATGAATCTGTCGCCCGCGGTGAAGGTGCCGTTGCTCGCGCACGGCGACGCGGCGCGCCTCACCGCGTTCGCACCGTATATCGCTGCCCTCGCGCGTCTTTCCGAAGTGAAGATCATCGACGACGAAGCCGCCCTCGACAAGGAAGCTCATGGCGCGCCCGTCGCGATCGTCGGCACGAGCAAGCTCGTGTTGAAAGTCGAAATCGATATCGCCGCGGAACGCGAGCGCCTGACCAAGGAAGTGGACCGTCTGACGGCCGAGATCGCAAAATGTAACGCGAAACTCGGAAACGAAAGCTTTGTTTCAAAAGCGCCGGCCGCTGTCGTTGAACAGGAGCGTAAAAGGCTGGCAGAATACGGAACCACTATCGAGAAGCTTCAGGCCCAATTATTGCGTCTGCCTGCTTGAATTTGAGGGTTCGAATCATTTATCGATCCGCTCCGTCTGTCTCGACGTTTCATTGATTAAGAGGATCAGGGTCATCACATGCTAAAAGTTACCAAAGCGGTTTTCCCCGTCGCAGGTCTGGGCACGCGGTTCCTTCCCGCGACCAAGGCCAGCCCGAAGGAAATGCTGCCTGTCGTCGACAAGCCGCTGATTCAGTACGCGGTCGAAGAAGCAATGGCGGCCGGCATTACCGAAATGATCTTCGTGACGGGACGCAGCAAGCGCGCCATCGAAGATCACTTCGACAAGTCCTATGAGATCGAAGCGGAACTCGAAGCGCGCGGCAAGGACAAGCTGCTCGAACTCGTGCGCAGCATCAAGCCGAGCCATGTCGACTGCTTCTACGTGCGTCAGGCCGAAGCGCTCGGTCTCGGCCACGCTGTGCTCTGCGCGGAGAAGCTCGTCGGCGACAATCCGTTCGCCGTGATCCTCGCGGACGACTTGCTGTACGGCAAGCCGCCCGTCATGTCGCAGATGATCGAAGTCTTCGATCACTATCACAGCTCGGTGATCGGCGTCGAAGAAATCCCGCCGGAGGATTCGAAGTCCTACGGCATCATCGACGGCAAGGAATGGGAAGACAACATCTTCAAACTGTCGGGAATCGTCGAAAAGCCGGAACCCGCCGTGGCGCCGTCGAACCTGGGCGTAGTCGGCCGGTACGTGCTGAAGCCGCGCATCTTCGATCACATTCGCGCGCTGAAGCCGGGCGCGGGCGGAGAACTGCAACTGACGGATGCGATTCAATCGCTGCTGTCGGATGAGCAAGTGCTCGCGTACAAGTATCAGGGCACGCGCTTCGATTGCGGCAGCAAGCTCGGCTATCTGAAGGCGACGGTCGAGTTCGCGCTGCGTCATCCGGAAGTGAAGCAGGAATTCGAGGAATATCTGCGCAATCGCGCGCCGATTCTCGAAGACTGACTTTCTGGCCGGATCGGATGAAAAAAATGCCCGTCACCTGCGTGACGGGCATTTTGCTTTTGGGCGTTTGCTCGTGCGTTCGTTGGCTTCAACGCCGGCGCATCAGGAAGATGAACGTCTTGTCCTGTGCGGTCGATTCGACGATCTCGTTGCCGGTCTGCTTCGCGAAGGCCGCGAAATCGCGTTGCGATCCCGGGTCGGTCGCGAGCACTTTCAAAATCTGACCGCTCGTCATGTCGGCGAGCGCCTTCTTTGCCCGCAAAATCGGCAACGGGCAGTTGAGCCCGCGCGCGTCGACTTCCTTGTGAACTTCCATCGCGATTGAACCTTTGTTTGCCGGTGAGGGGAGCGCTCGTGAAGGTTCGATTTTAACGCAGAGGTCAAAACTCCACCGCCCGCCCACTCTCATAAGCCTGCCGCATCGCAATACCAATGCGCGTCGCCTCTCTTGCATCGTCGAGCGTCAGCCCCGTCGGCTGCCCTTGCCGAAGCAACCCGACGAACGCCTGCGCCTCGCGCAAAAACGCATCCTCGAAGCGCTCGAAGAACGTCGGCGTGCAGGCATTGCGCACGCCCTGCGCATCCGCGATTTCCACGCGATTCGCCCGCGGATTGCGTCCCACCGACAGCGCGCCCGCCGTGCCGATCACTTCCGTCTGCGTGTCGTGCCCATGCGCCATCGTCCGCGACGCATACAGCACCGCGAGCCGTCCGTCATCGAACTCGATCGTGCCCACGCCATTGTCGATGTCATTGCACTCGCGCAAGCCTTCGTGAATCGCGATGGTTCCGCTCGCATACACGCGTTTCGCGCGCGGATTGCCGAGCAGCCAGCGCGCAAGATCGATGTCGTGCACGCTGCAATCGAGAAACAGCCCGCCCGATGTCGGCGCGAATCGCACGAAGAAGCCATCGGGATCGTTCTTGTCGCAGGTCTGCGAGCGCACCATGAACGGCCGGCCGATCGCGCCGCTCGCGACGCGATCGAACGCATCGCGATAGCTCGCATCGAAGCGCCGCACGAAGCCGATCATCACTTGCAGATGCGGATGCCGCGCGTGCTCTTCGATCACCGCGTCGCATTCGGCGAGATCGAGCGACAGCGGCTTCTCGCAGAACACATGCTTGCCCGCGCGCAACGCGGCGATGATCTGCCGCGCATGCAGCGACGTCGGCGTGACGAGCCACACGGCATCGACGGAGGCATCGGCGAGCAGTTCATCGTAATCCGCATAAAGCGACAACTCGGGAAGACTCGACGAAGCCCACTCGCGCTCGTCCACAACCGGACTGCACGCCGCGACGAGTTTCGCGCCCGGCACGCGCCACGCGAGATTCTCCGCATGCCGGCGCCCGAGCCGCCCCAGTCCGGCGATACCGAAGCGCACCGCGCTCATGCGACGTTCTCCCCGAGCTTGACGATGCGCTTCTCGCGCCACGACAAGGTCGCCGCTTCGGCGAGTTCGAGCGCCTTGAGGCCATCGGCGACGGTGGTTCGCACCGGTTTGCCGTTGCTGACCGCATCGAAGAAATGCGCGATTTCCGCCGCATACGCCGCGCGATAACGTTCGAGAAAGAACGCCTCGGGCTTGTCGCTCGACACCGACGCCGACGTGAACGCGGTGACTTCCGTCGGCCGCACATTGCCCGCCTGCAGCATGCCCGCGCTGCCGAGCAGCTCGAAGCGCTGATCGTAGCCATACGCCGCGCGCCGCGCCGTATTGATCTGGCACAGACGCCCGCGCTTCGTGCGGATCGTGACCGCGGTCGAATCGATATCGCCCGCTTCGGCGATGGCCGCATCGCTCAAGCAACTGCCCGTCGCGTGCAGCGTGTCGGCTTCGTCGTCGAGAATCCAGCGGAAGATGTCGAAGTCGTGAATCAGCATGTCCTTGAAGATGCCGCCCGAATGCAAGATGTACTCGACCGGCGGCGCGCCCGGATCGCGGCTCGTCACGATCAGCATTTCCGGATCGCCGATCTCGCCCGCGTCGATACGCGCCTTCAACGCCGAGAACGTCGGATCGAAGCGACGCTGAAAGCCGATCATGCAGACGACGCCCGCCTTCTCGACAGCATCGGCGCACGCGCGCGCACGCTCGGTCGTGAGATCGACGGGCTTCTCGCAGAACACATGCTTCTTCTGCGCCGCCGACGCCAGAATCAGATCCGCGTGCGTATCCGTGCTCGAACACACGACGGTCGCGCCGACGGAGGCATCGCCCATCGCGCCATCGACATCGGCGACGGTCGCGCCATGCGCTTTCGCGAGCGCGGCGGCCGCGTCGCGATTCACATCGACGACGTATTTCAGACGCACGCCCGGTTGCCGCGCGAGATTGGCCGCGTGAATCTTGCCGATGCGCCCCGCCCCAAACACCGCCACATCAATCGTCATAGCCACCTGTCTCCTTGGATTCCTCAACGTTCAACTCGAGCCGGTACGCGAGCGCGATGAACAACGCCTGGCACAGGCAAATGGTGCTCGTGAGCGAGCGAAACGCGAACGCGCTGCCCTCCTTCACGAACAGACTCGCGCTCGCGTGACGCGCGAGCGGCGAAAGCTGGCTATCGGTGATGACGAGCGTCGCCGCGCCGTGATGCTGCGCGGCGCGCACGCAATATTGCGTCTCCTTGCCGTAGGGTGCGAAGCTGATCGCGATCACCACGTCTCCCTTCTTCACGCTGCGCACCTGTTCGCGAAACATGCCGCCGAAGCCCGAGATCAAATGCACGCGCTTCTTCGTGTGCTGCAATGCATAGACGATGTAGCTCGCGACCGCGAACGACCGGCGCACGCCGATCACGTAGATGTTCTCCGCCTGCGAAAGCATCTCGACGGCGGCTTCGAACTGCGCGTCGTCGAGACCGGCTTCGAGCTCGTCGAGACCCGTGCGGCTCGCCGCGATGAACTCGCGCGCGACCGACACGCCGGACGCATCGCCCGCCTTCTCGTCGATGAGCTTACGTATGCGCTGCTGATACGTCTGCTGCGAACCGCCCGCGCCCGTGTACGCCTGCCGGAACACGGCCTGCAAGTCGGAGAAACCGGAGAAACCGAAGCGCTGCGCAAACCGCACGACCGCCGACGCATGCACGCCGCACGCGTTGGCGATATCGCTCGTGCGATCCATCATCACGCTTGGCCGATGCTGCTCGATATACGTCGCGACGCTCTTCAACTGGCGCGGCAGCGAGTCGTAGGCGTCGGTGATCCGCTGCATCAGTTCGTCGACGCTTTGCACGTCGGTGCTGGTCTCATCCATCACAGGCTCTTTCGATGTTCGTCGTGAACCGATTATAGGAACACGGCAAGCAAATTGGAATGTATTTTCCATTTGCCGCACCAATGAAATTTCTATTGCAGGCCACCGAAAACTGACCTACTCTTGGTCCTGAGCACGGCACACCGAAGGGTCGGCTCGCGAAACATCACACCAAACAACAACCGAGATAGGTGGAGACAATGACCATTTGCAACGGTCGGGCCGCGCTGCGCGCGCTGGTGGCTGCTGCTGCGTTGTGCAGCGCATCGATGATGGCGGCGAGTCCCGCACACGCGGCGCCCGACGCGAAGTTCGTGCTGATCAGCCACGCGCCGGACTCGGATTCCTGGTGGAACACCATCAAGAACGCGATCAAGCAGGCCGACGAAGACTTCAACGTGCAGACGGACTACCGCAATCCGCCGAACGGCGATATCGCGGACATGTCGCGCCTGATCGAGCAGGCTGCCGCGCGCAACTACGATGGCGTCATCACGACCATCGCCGACTTCGATGTGCTGAAGAGCGCCATCAACAAGGTCACGGCGAAGAAGATTCCGCTCGTCACGATCAACTCGGGCACCGAGGAACAGAGCGCGCAACTGGGCGCGATCATGCACGTCGGCCAGCCGGAATATGTGGCGGGCAAGGCGGCCGGCGAGAAGGCGAAGGCCGCGGGCGTGAAGTCGTTCGTCTGCGTGAATCACATCGCGACGAACACGGTGTCGTTCGATCGCTGCAAGGGCTTCGCGGACGCGCTCGGCATCGACTACAAGGCATCGACGATCGATTCGGGACAAGACCCGACCGAGATTCAGTCGAAGGTATCGGCGTATCTGCGCAATCATCCGGACACCGGCGCGATCCTCACGCTCGGACCGACGCCCGCATCCGCGACGCTCAAGGCCGTCACGCAAATGGGCCTGCAAAACAAGGTGTATTTCGTGACTTTCGACTTCTCGGACGACATCGCGAAGGCCATCAAGGACGGCACGATCAAGTTCGCGATCGATCAGCAGCCGTATCTGCAAGGCTATATCCCGGTGGCCGTGCTCGCGATCGTGAAGAAGGAACATACGACCGATCCGGCGAAGATCCGTCAGCTTCTCGAAGCCAATCCGAAGTTCAAGGCGCGCCTCGAAACCTACGGATTGCAGCCGTCGTACGGACCCAAGAACATTCGTTCGGGCCCGGGTTTCATCACCAAAGAAAATCTCGACAAGGTCGTGAAGTACGCGGGTCAATATCGTTGATCCCGGCGTGACCTGATTCGGGCGGCGCTTCGCGCACCGCCCGCTTTTATCGACGTTCAGCGCGCCTTGCTGCGTCCGTTCGCGGACGCGGCGGCGACGCGCGCATCGGTACCGCATCGACATCGAGTCTCAAGGAGCCATCATGGGCGTAGCCGGCAAACACTACCCTCCTCACGTGAACCGTCAGCAGGACAACGCTGAAACACCTGACCAGGCCAAGCCCTCGGATGAGCGCGTACGCCACACGTCGTGGTTCGGTCATTTGCTGAATCGCCCGGAGTTCGCGGCCATTTCCGGCACCGTGCTCGTCTTCATCGTGTTCGGCTTCGGCGCGGGATCGTCGGGCATGTTCAACCTCGACGGCGTGATGAACTGGTCGCAAGTGGCCGCCTATCTCGGCCTGCTCGCGGTCGGCGCGTGTCTGCTCATGATCGCGGGCGAGTTCGACTTGTCCATCGGCTCGATGATCGGCTTCGCTGGCATGATGGTCGCGTTGCCGGCGGTCTATTTTCATTGGCCGCTATCCCTTTCGATTCTCTTCGCGTTCGTCATGTCGATGCTGCTCGGCGCATTGAATGGCTATCTCGTCATGCGCACGCGCCTGCCGTCGTTCATCGTCACGCTCGCGTTCCTGTTCATTCTGCGCGGCCTCACGCTCGCGCTGTCGATCATGTTCGCGGACCGCACCATCATTTCGGGCGTCGGCGATCTCGCCCAGGCCGATCCCATCGCCGACACGCTCTTTCATGGCGTCGCGTTTCACGGCCTGTTCACCTGGCTCGCGCACATGGGCATCGGCAAGCTGCTCGACAGCGGCCAGCCGCTCGTGCCGGGCATTCCGAAAGTCATCATCTGGTGGCTCGCGCTCGCGGCGGTCGGCGCGTTCGTGCTCGCCAAGACGCGCTACGGCAACTGGATTCTCGCGGTCGGCGGCGATGCGAATGCCGCGAAGAACGTCGGCGTGCCGGTGAAGCGCGTGAAGATATCGCTCTTCGTGCTCACCGCGTTCTGCTCGTGCCTCTTCGCCGTGCTGCAAGTGTGCGATATCGGCTCGGCGGCGGCGGATCGCGGCTTGCAGAAGGAATTCGAAGCGATCATCGCGGCGGTCATCGGCGGCACCTTGCTGACGGGCGGTTACGGATCGGTCGTCGGCGCATGTTTCGGTGCCCTGATCTTCGGTGTCGTGCAGATCGGCATCACTTATACGAACGTGAGCTCGGACTGGTTCCGCGTATTCCTTGGCGTGATGCTGCTCATCGCCGTGCTCTTCAATCACTACGTGCGCCGCCGCGTGTCCCAGGCTCAATGAGAGGAGCAACGATCATGCAAGACGACAACATCCTCGCGCTCGAAAACGTCAGCAAGTTCTTCGGCAAGGTGATCGCGCTCAACGGCGTCACGTTGCGGCTCAAACGCGGTGAAGTGCATTGTCTGCTCGGCGATAACGGCGCCGGCAAATCGACACTCATCAAGACGCTCGCAGGCGTACATCAGCCCTCTTCCGGCGACTATCTCGTCGATGGCAACCCCGTGCATTTCGACTCGCCGAAAGAAGCGCTCGATCTCGGTATCGCGACCGTGTATCAGGATCTCGCGCTCGTGCCGTTGCTATCGGTGGCGCGCAACTTCTTCATGGGACGCGAGCCGCAAAAGAAGCGCTTCGGCATCAGCGTGATGGACCTCGACCTCGCCGCCGAAACGTCGCGCGCCAAGCTCGCCGAAATGGGCATCAATGTGCGCGATCCGCATCAGCCGATCGGCACGATGTCCGGCGGCGAGAAGCAATGTCTCGCGATTGCCCGCGCGATTCACTTCGGCGCGCGCGTGCTGATCCTCGACGAACCGACCGCCGCGCTCGGCGTGAAGCAGAGCTTCAATGTGTTGAAGCTCATCCACAAGGCGCGAGAAAAAGGCATCTCGGTGATCTTCATCACGCACAACGTTCACCATGCCTATCCGATCGGCGATTCGTTCACGCTGCTCAATCGCGGCCGCTCGATGGGCACGTTCACCAAGGACAACATCAGCAAGAACGAAGTGCTCGACATGATGGCGGGCGGCGCAGAAATGCAGCAGATGATGACCGAACTCGAAGGCGCGACGATCTGAGGACATTGAATCCATGCCAACGCAAAATCCCTCTCGCTTCGCGCCGGATCGCACGCGCGATATCGTGTGTCTCGGCCGCCTCGCCGTCGATCTCTATGCGCAGAATGTCGGCGCGCGGCTCGAAGATGTATCGACGTTCGCGAAGTATCTCGGCGGCTCGTCGGCGAACATCGCGTTCGGCTGCGCGCGGCTCGGGCTGAATGCGTCCATGCTCGCGCGCGTCGGCAACGATCACATGGGGCGCTTTCTCACGGAGACGCTCGAACGCGAAGGCTGCGATGTGAGTCACGTTCGCATCGATCGTGACCGGCTCACCGCGCTCGTGCTGCTCGGCCTCGAAGACCGCGACACGTTTCCGCTCGTGTTCTATCGCGAGAACTGCGCGGACATGGCCGTCGACGAACACGATTTCGATGAAGCGTATATCGCGTCATCGAAGGCGCTGCTCATTACGGGCACGCACTTCTCGACGGAACAGGTGAACCGCACGAGCCGTCGCGCGCTCGACTACGCGCGAAGCAACGACGTTCGCACGATTCTCGACATCGACTATCGGCCTGTCTTGTGGGGTCTCACGGGCAAGGCGGATGGCGAGACGCGCTTCATCGCGAATGAAGGCGTCACCGCGCATTTGCAGCGCATTCTGCCGTTGATCGATCTCGTCATCGGCACGGAAGAAGAATTTCGCATCGCGGGCGGCAAGGACCGTCTGATCGATGCGCTCGCGATGGTCCGCAAGGTCACGAGCGCGACGCTCGTCGTGAAGCGCGGGCCGCTCGGCTGTTCGATCATCGAAGGCGCGGTGCCGTCGTCCATCGACGATGCGCCGGTTCATGGCGGCGTCGAAGTGGAAGTGCTCAACGTGCTCGGCGCCGGCGACGCGTTCGCTTCAGGCTTCTTGTCGGGATGGCTGCGCGACGAGCCGCTCGAAGCCTGCGCGCGAACGGCCAATGCATGCGGCGCGCTCGTCGTGTCGCGTCACGGCTGCGCGCCCGCGATGCCCACGCCCGCCGAGCTCGATTACTTTCTCGCCGCGGCGAAGGAAGACCCCGCGCGCATGCGCCGCCCCGATCGCGATGCAAAGCTCGCGCGTCTGCATCGCGTGAGTCCGAAGCGCAAGCAATGGGACGAAGTGCTCGGCTTCGCGTTCGATCATCGCAATCAGTTCTTCGATCTCGCGCAGCAAACGGGCGCGAGCGAAGCGCGCATCTCGACGTTGAAAAACCTGTTCGTCGAAGCCGTTGCACAGACGGAGAAAGAACTCGCGCTCGAAGGACGCATTGGCGTGCTGATCGACGATCGCTACGGGCAAGATGCGTTGAACGCGGCGACGGGACGCGGCTGGTGGATCGGCCGGCCGGTCGAATTGCCCGGCTCGATGCCGCTCGAATTCGATCATGGCCGCTCCATCGGCACGACGCTCGTGCAGTGGCCGCGCGAGCAGGTCGCGAAGTGTCTCGTGCAATATCACCCCGATCATCCGCATGACGTGCGTCTCGAACAGGAAGCGCAGTTGCGCGCGCTCTACGATGCCGTTCAGGAAAGCGGCAACGAACTGCTGCTCGAAGTGATCGTGCCGAAAAACGGGCCACCGATTGAAGACGACACCGTGCATCGTGCGTTGAAGCGCCTTTATAACCTCGGCATCTATCCGGAATGGTGGAAGCTCGAACCGATGAGCGCGAAGCAATGGCAAGCCATCGATGCGCTGATTGCGCAGCGCGATCCGTATTGCCGTGGCGTCGTGCTGCTGGGCTTGTCGGCGGGCGTCGATCAGTTGCGTGAAGGCTTCGCAGCGGCGGCATCCTCGAAGACGTGCAAGGGCTTCACCGTCGGGCGCACGATTTTTCATGAGCCGAGTCATGCGTGGCTCGCCAATGAGATCGACGACCGCGAATTGATCGCGCGCGTGCGACGCACGTTCGAAGCGCTGATCGATGCATGGCGCGAGGCGCGTTCGTCTTCGGGCGCAGAACTTCGAGTGACACAGGAGCAAGCCGCATGAACCAGCGTGCAACGCAATCGGAGACTGCAGTGAGTTCGACCATTCGACTGACCGCCGCGCAAGCGCTCGTGCGCTATCTCGCGGCGCTTCGCACCGAACACGGCGAGCCGCTTTTCGGCGGCGTGTTCGCGATCTTCGGGCATGGCAATGTCGCGGGTATGGGCGAGGCGTTGTATCGGCATCGCGATGAATTGCCGACGTATCGCGCGCACAACGAGCAGGCGATGGCGCATGGCGCGATCGCGTATGCGAAGGCGCATATGCGGCGGCGCATGATGGCGGTGACGACGTCGATCGGTCCGGGGGCGACCAATCTCGTGACGGCGGCCGCGCTCGCGCATGTGAACCGCTTGCCGGTACTGCTGTTGCCCGGCGATATCTTCGTGTCGCGCGCGCCCGATCCGGTGTTGCAGCAAGTGGAGGATGGTCACGATGGCGGCGTCTCCGCTAACGATGCGTTGAAGGCGGTATCGCGTTACTTCGATCGCATCGTGCATCCCGCGCAATTGTTGAGCGCATTGCCGCGCGCGATACGCGTGCTCACCGATGCGGCGCAATGCGGCCCGGTCACGCTCGCGTTGCCGCAGGACGTGCAGGCGATGGCGTACGACTACCCTGCTTCGTTCTTCGAGCCGCGCGCCGTCGAGTTTCATGCGCCGGCACCGATTCCGCGCGAGATCGAACGCGCCGCCGCGATGCTGCGTGAAGCGCGCGAGCCGTTGATCGTATCGGGTGGCGGCGTGCTGTACGGACTCGCGACCGATGCGTTGCGCACGTTCGCGCACAGGCATGGCGTGCCCGTCGCGGAGACGCAGGCGGGCAAAGGCGCGCTCGCCTGGGACGATGCGTTGAACGTCGGCGGTATCGGCGTGACGGGCGGCACCGCTGCGAACGAACTCGCGCATGCGAGCGATTGCGTGCTTGCTATCGGCACGCGTCTGCAGGATTTCACGACCGGATCGAACACGCTATTCACGCAGGCGCGGCTTGTCGCGGTCAATGCGAATCCGTTCGATGCGCTCAAGCAGAACGCGCTCGCCGTGCAGGCGGATGCGCGTGCCGCGCTGGAAGCGTTGTCCGAGGCGCTCGGCGACTGGCACGCATCGCCGCAATGGACGACGCGCGCGCATCGGCTTGCGAATGAGTGGCGCGAGACCGTGGCGCATGTGACGAACACGCCCGTCGCGGATGGCAAGCTGCCGCGCGAAGCCGATGTGATCGGCGCGGTGCAGCGCTCGGACGATGCTTCTTCAGCCAACGATATCGTCGTGTGTGCTGCGGGCACTTTGCCCGCGGATTTGCAGAAGCTCTGGCGCACCAGCGCGCCGGGCGGTTATCACGTCGAATACGGCTATTCGTGCATGGGCTACGAAGTCGCGGGCGGACTGGGCGTGAAGCTCGCGCGGCCCGAGCGCGAAGTGATCGTGATTGTCGGCGACGGCTCGTATCTGATGATGAATAGCGAGCTCGCTACGTCGGTGATGCTCGGCGCGAAGTTGATCGTGGTGTTGCTCGACAATCGCGGGTTCGGGTGCATCAATCGCTTGCAGCAGGCTTGTGGCGGGGCGCCGTTCAACAATCTCATCGATGATTGCAAGCAGGGCGCGCTTGGGGCGCCGGAGATCGATTTCGCGATGCATGCGCGGTCGCTCGGGGCTTTGGCGGAGCATGTTTCCAGCATCGATGAGCTTATCGTCGCGATGAAGCGCGCGCGGGCGGCGGATCGCAGTTATCTCATCTCTATCGATACGGATCCTTCGAGGACTACCGAGGAAGGTGGATGGTGGTGGGAAGTCGCCGTTCCTGAAGTGTCGGATCGCGCGGCTGTCGTCGTTGCGCGTGAGGCCTATGAGCAGGCCGTCAAAGCTCGTAGTGTTTGATTGAGCTTCTATGGAAGCCTGTGATCGCGTCGGTCTATTGGCGTTGCCCCTGTGCGGGGCGGCAGTCACTTTCTTTGCTGCTGCAAAGAAAGTAACCAAAGAAAGCAGCTCGTCACCGCCCGCGGTCACACGCAATTTGGGTAGTTCTCTCGTCCCAGGCGGCACTCGCCTAAAGAGTGCCCTCAAACACCTAATCGGGCTTGGCTCGCGCACGGTCCGCCGCCCGAAAACGCTGAGGACACTGGTTCAGCACGAAAGAGCTTCGGCACAGCGCTGCGCGCTGCCGCCGGGTCTGCAAGGGAAACCCAAGGGCGGCGATTGCAGTGAGATGGAGACGTTAGTAGAGAAGCACGCGCGGCCCCGATTGACCGGTCGGCCGCGAAGCGGGCTGGAGCTATTTGGTGCTGAACCAGTTTGGTGTGTGGTGCGAGGTGGCAGACCGTGCGCGATCCAATCCCGATGGGGCCTATGAGGGCACTCCTTAGGCAGCCCACGATGGACGAGAGGACTACCCAAATTGCGTGTGACCGCGGGCGTATCGGAAGCTGCTTTCTTTGCTTACTTTCTTTGCAGCAGCAAAGAAAGTAAGTGCCGCCCCGCACAGGGGCAGTGCTAATAGACCACTAAGAAACCGGGATCCGGCGAAAGCGAAAGCAAAAAGCAAAAAGGAGAACCCAACATCATGCCTTTGAAAAAGATACGCATCGGCATCAATCCATTGTCATGGATGAACGACGACCTGCCTTCGCTCGGCGGCGAGACGCCTCTCTCCACCGCCCTGACGGAAGGAAAACAGATCGGCTATGAAGGCTTCGAGCTAGGCAACAAGTTCCCTCGCGAACCGCAAGCGCTAAAAGCCTTGCTCGCGCAGTACGAGCTAGCGCTAGTCTCCGGTTGGTATTCAGGCCGACTCGCAGAACGCAGCGCAGAAGAAGAAATCGAAGCCGCGGGCCCCCATCTCGACCTGCTCGCGCAAAACGGCGCGACCGTAATGGTCTACGGCGAGGTCGCCAACTCGATCCAGGGCGCGCCAAAACCGCTCTATCAACGTCCGCGCTTTTTCTCGGATGCGCAATGGACCGGGTACGCAGACCGCCTGAACCGCTTCGCCGAATACACCCTCTCGCGCGGCGTGCGCGTCGCCTATCATCATCACATGGGCGCGTATGTCGAAACGCCCGCCGACGTCGACCGCCTCATGGCGCTCACCAACGATTCGGTCGGCCTGCTGTTCGACGCGGGACACATCACGTTCGCGGGCGGCGATGCCCTGAGCGTGCTGCAAAAGCACATCGCTCGTGTATGCCACGTCCACTGCAAAGACGTGCGCCCCGAAATCGTGAAGCTCGCGCGCAATCGCAACTGGAGCTTTCTCGATGCGGTCATCAACGGTGCGTTCTCCGTGCCCGGCGATGGCTGCGTCGACTATCCGGGCATCATCGCGTGTCTCGCGAAGCATGATTACGAAGGCTGGCTCGTCGTGGAAGCGGAACAGGATCCGGTGATCGCGCCGAGCTACGCATACGCCGACAAGGGCTATCGCACGCTGCGTACGCTCGTCGACGCAACATTCAAGGAGGCAGCATGAGCCTGCTAGTGAAAGCATCGCGCGAAGGACAAACCATCGCGCGCGTCACGCCCGATTCCGCGGGCTGGAAGCACGTCGGCTTCGCGGCGTATCGCCTGAATGCGGGCGATGTCGTGCATGTCTACGACGCGGATCGCGAAAGCTGCATCGTCGTGTTGACGGGCACGGTGAGCGTCGAAGCGGGCGACGAGCATTATCAGTCGATCGGCTCGCGCGACAGCGTGTTCGAAGACGCCGCGCCGTATGCCGTCTACGTGCCGCCGAAGCTCGCCGCCATCGTGCGTGCGGAACGCGATGCGCAGATCGGCGTCGCGAGCGCGCCCGCGAAGGGCGAGTTTCCGCCGCGTCTCATCGAGCCATCGCAGATGAAGCGCTCGACGCGCGGCAAGAACGCGAATACGCGCTACGTGTGCGACATTCTTCCGCAAACGGAAGATGCCGAGTCGTTGCTGGTCGTGGAAGTGCGCACGCCGGGCGGACATGCGTCGAGCTATCCGCCGCACAAGCACGATCAGGACAATGTGCCCGTCGAAAGCTCGCTCGAAGAGACGTATTACCATCGACTGAATCCGCCGCAAGGCTTCGCGTTTCAGCGCGTCTATACCGATGAACGCGATCTCGATGAAACGATGGCCGTCGAGGATCACGATGTCGTCATGGTGCCGCGTGGGTATCATCCGGTGGTCGTGCCGTATGGCTACGATAACTACTATCTGAACGTGATGGCCGGCGACAAGCGGACGTGGCACTTCAAGAACGATCCGAAGCATGAGTGGATCGTGGAGAGGGATAGCAAGGCGCAGGGTTAAGCGAGCGGGAAGGCGAATGCCGCATGTCGCGGCATTCGCTGCACTACGCGTTCCAGGGATCGAAGATCGTCGCGTCGAACTGACTAATGGGTGCCGATGCTCTTTCTCGACGCAGCGATTTCCGCGTACGCATCGGCTGCATCGTTATCGAAACTCGGCAGACGGCCAGCGAAATCTTCACTGAAGATGATCCGCGTGGCGTCCCATAGGCGCTGCCGCCTGATACCTGCGGCCATCGACCATATTCCATGGAGAATTTCTCCACGCGTGACAGTCGTGGTGAACAGTGCCGAACGCGGCTCGTTGGCGAGCCATGTCAAAACGCGCTGTTCCGGCGCCGGACGCAGCAACTCGGAAAGGACGTTGGTATCTAGAACGATCAGTCATCGAACCCCGACGGGTTACGAATCGCCGCGCGCTTGGGAAGCTCCAACTCGACTCCGCCAAGCGGATCGATGCGGCCACGAATCGATTCGACAAGATTCTTTCCTTGCGCCGGTTCTGTCCAAAGAGCTGTCCGCAGAATGTCGCGAGCCTCTTCCTCCATCGAGCGACCGTGCTTCGCTGCCTGCATACGCAGGAACTTCAGGCATATTGACTCGAATCGAACGTGCCACCGACCGACAGCCATTGCCGCGAGATCGCTTCATCGCGCGCGAGCGTCTCGATCGTCCCATCGAACTGTATCGCCCCATGCCCCATGACCGCGACGCGCGCATCGAGCGTGCGCGCGATCGTCAATCGCTCTTCGATCAGCAGCGTCGCGACGCCGCGGTTGCGCAGCATCGCGAGACACGCGGCCACTTGCGCGAGCACTTGCGGCGCGAGCCCTTCGCCCGGTTCGTCGATGACGACCAGCGACGGATCGCCCGTCAACGTGCGCGCGAGCGCGAGCATCTGCTGCTCGCCGCCCGACAGCGCGCCCGCCTTCACCGACGCGCGTTCTTCGAGCACGGGAAACAGCCGATACGCATCGCGCAACGCAAAACGCGTGCCCTTCCTTTCGCCCAGCACGAGATTTTCGCGCACCGTGAGCGCAGGGAACACATCGCGCGTTTCGGGCACGTAACCAATGCCCAGCCGCGCGATGCGATGCGCCCTCAAGCCGACGAGCTGAACATCGCGATAGCGCATGTCGCCCGCGCATCGCACGAGTCCCATGATGGCTTTCGCGAGCGTCGATCGTCCCGATCCGTTGCGGCCGACAAGCGCCACCGCTTCGCCTTCGTCAATGCACAGGTGCACGCCGTGCAGCACTTGCGCCGCGCCGTACCACGCGCGCAAATCGTCGATACGCAACTGCGCCTTCATGACGCGACTCCACCGAGATACGCGTCCTGAACAGCGCGATTCGCGCGTATCGCAGCGGGCGTATCGGTGGCGATCACGCGCCCTTGCACGAGCACCGAAATGCGATCCGCGAGGCCGAAAACCGCATCCATGTCATGTTCGATGACGAGCAGCGTGCGCCCTTCCGTCGTCGCGCGAATCAGTTCGAGCGCGCGAGTCGCCTCCGCGCGATTCATGCCGGCGGTGGGCTCGTCGAGCAAGATCAGCGGCGCATCGGTGGCAAGCGCGATGCCCAGATCGAGCGCGCGTTGCTCCGCGTACGTCAGGCGTGCCGCGAGTTCGTCGGCGCGCGCGGCAAGGCCGATGGCATCGAGCATCGCGTGCGCGCGTTCGTCGATTCGTCGCGAAGGCAGCCATCGATCGACAAGCCGCGACGATGCCGCGCCGAGCGCCGCGCAACGCAGGTTCTCGAACACGGACAAGCCGCCGAACACGCTCGTCGTCTGAAAGCTGCGGGCAAGCGAGCGCGATACGCGTTGCGGCGGCTTGCCGGTGATATCGATTCCGCTCGCGACGATGCGTCCATCGTCGGGCCGCGTGCGTCCCGAGATCAGATCGAAGAGCGTGGATTTGCCCGCGCCGTTCGGTCCGATGAGCGCGTGCCGCTCGCCCGCAGCGACCTGCAAGTCGACGCCGCGCAGTACGCGCGTCACGCCGAAGCGCTTGACGATGCCATGCAATTCGAGCGCCGCGTTCATCGCGCGGTCCTCGTGCGTCGCGCGAGCCACAAGCCCAGCAACGCGCACGGCAACGCGATGAACCACGCGCGTGCATCGGTTCGTCCGGCGTAAAGCGCTTCGACCGGCACGACGACCGCGACGCCCCACGCGATCGCGCTCAGCATGCCGATGCACAAGGACCGCGCATCGCGCCGAACGAGGCCCGCGACGCCTTCCGGCGCGGCCACGACGACCCACATGAACAAGAGCCCGAGATACATCGGCCACGCGGCGCTGACGCTCGCGAGCCCGACGCTGAAGAACGTGAGCAGCACCGCGCCGACGACCGGCCCGGCGAACGTGCCCGCGCCGCCGATGACGGTCGCGACGAGCGCGCTCGTCGATCGCGCAAGACCGACGCTCTCCGACGACACCAGCTCGACGTTGATCAACGCCAGCACGCCCGCGATGCCCGCGAAAAACGCCGACACGATCAACACGTGCAAGCGCACGCGCGCGGGCGCGAAGCCGATCGCGGCGGCGCGCGCGGGATTGTCGCGCACGGCGTTGGCGAGACGGCACATCGGCGTGCGCGAAAACGCGAACATCGCGACCGCCGATATCACGCACCAGCACGCGATCAACGCATACGCCTCGCGCGGCGGCCCGAAGGTCATCGCGAAGAACGAAGGCCCGCTCGCGCGATCGATCGTCACGCCGCCCTCGCCGCCGAACCATCCCGGCACGAGCCACACGCATGCGGCGACGAGTTCGCTCAAGCCCAGCGTGATCATCGCGAAGGACGTGCCCGCGCGTTGCGTCGAAATCGCGCCGAAAACGACCGCGACGAGCATCGCCGCGCATCCGCCGATCATCGGCAGTAACGGCAACGGCACGCCGAATCGAGCGAACGCATGCGCGGCGGCGAACGCGCCGAGACCCGAATAGACCGCGTGCCCGAACGAGAGCAAACCCGTCTCGCCGAGCAACAGGTTGTACGAAAGCGCGAGGACGATGAGCGTCGCCGTCTGCGCGAGATACGCGAGCAGCCACGATTGATCGACGACGAGCGGCGGCAGCGCGAGCGCGACGATCAGCGCGATGAAGACCTTAAGCATCGCGCGTGCGCTCGCCGAAAAGCCCGCGCGGCCGCGCGGCCAACATCGCGACGAGCAGCAGATACGGCAGCACGGGCGCGAGTTGCGCGACCGTCAACGCGCTCCACGCAGGCGGCAAGGTCACGCCGAGCGATGCCGCGATGCCGCCCGCCGTCGCGCTCGCGCCGACCGCGAAGGTCTGGACGCAGCCGATCAGAAGCGACGCGACGAGCGCGCCGCCGAGCGATCCGAGCCCGCCGATCACGACGACGACGAACACGATCGGGCCCATCGCATCGGCCATCGCCGGTTCGATGACGGCGAGCGGCGCGCCGATCACGCCAGCGAGCGCGGCGAGCGCGGTGCCGGCGGCGAAGACCATCGTGAAGACGCGCGGCACATCGTGGCCGAGCGTTTCGACGGTCGCGGGATGCGTAAGCGCCGCGCGCACGATGAGCCCCGTTTTCGATGTACGCAACACGAGCCACAGCGCGCCGAGCATGACGACGGCGACCGTCATCATGAACACGCGATAGCGCGCGAACGATGCGCCGTACAGCATGAAAAGCGGTCCGTCGAGCACGCGCGGAACGGCGGCGGGCAACGGCCCGAGTCCCCAGACGAGCTTCACGCCCTCGCCGATGACGATGGCCGCGCCGAACGTCAGCAGCATGTCGGCGAGCGCGCCGCGCGCATGGACGCGCCTCAATAGCAGGCGCTCGAACAAGGCCCCGGCAACGCCAACGATCAATGGCGCACAGATGAGCGCGAACCAGAATCCGCCGTACGCGGCGAGCGCCTGCCCGACATACGCGCCGAGCATGTAGAAACTCGCGTGCGCGAAGTTGAGCACGCCGAGCATCGAGAAAATCAGCGTGAGTCCCGCCGACAGCATGAACAGCAGCAATCCCACGCTCACGCCGTTGAGCAGACTCACGCAAAACCACTGAAGCAAAACGCGACCCTCAGCCGGTGATGAGCGGCTTCAACGCATCGACGAGCGGCGCGGGCAGCGGCACCGGCCTGCGCGTCACGCGATCCACGTAGACATGCACGAAATGCCCCTGCGCGGCGGCTTCGTCCGCGCCTTGCGTGAAGATCGCGACTTCGTAGCGCACGCTCGTATTGCCGAGCTTCTCGACGCGCAAGCCCGCCTCGATCGGTTCGGGAAACACGACCGGCGCGAAGAAATTGCAGCGCGTCTCGACGACGAGGCCGATGGTTGCGCCCTCGCTGAAATCGAGCACGCCCGCGCGCAGCAGGTACTCGTTCACGACCGTATCGAAGTAGCTGTAGTAGACGACGTTGTTGATGTGGCCGTAGACGTCGTTATCCGACCAGCGCGTGCTGATCGGCAGGAAGTGCGCGTAATCGGCGCGCGTGGTCGGGACCGGCTTGCTCATCGCTCAGAGAGACTCCATCAGCATGCGTCGATAATCGTCGGCGCTCGCCTCGCGCGGGTTCGTCTTGTGGCAGTGATCCGCGAGCGCGCCCTTCACGACCTTGTCGAACATGCTTTCGTCGACGCCCATCTGCGACAGACGCGTCGGCAGGCCGAGGCGCGCGGTCATGTCGTGCACGGCCTGCGCGACATCGGCGTTATCGGGGAGATTCATCACGCGGCGCATGCGCCCGAAACGCCGGTCCGCGACAACCGTCGGCGCGCTTTCGTTGAAGCGCAGCACGGCAGGCAAGACCACCGCGTTCAGCGTGCCGTGATGCAGCGACGTGCGTCCGTTCACCGCCAGCCCGCCCAGCGGATGCGACAGCGAATGCACGCAGCCGAGGCCCTTCTGGAACGCCATCGCGCCCTGCATCGACGCGGACATCATGTTCAGACGCGCGTCGCGGTCCTGGCCGTCGTGCGTCGCGCGCTCGATGTTGGCCCACGCGCGTTCGAGTCCATCGAGCGCGATGCCGTCGGCGGGCGGATTGAACGCGGGCGCGAGAAACGTTTCGATGCAATGCGCGATCGCGTCCATGCCGGTCGCGGCGGTGAGCGACGGCGGCAGGCCGAGCGTGAGCGAGGGATCGCAGACCGCCGATTTCGGCAGCAGATGCCACGAATGGAAGCCGAGCTTGCGCCCGTCGTTCAGGATGATGATCGCGCCGCGCGCCACTTCGCTGCCCGTGCCCGACGTGGTCGGCACCGCGATCAGCGGCGCCGCGCGCTCGGTGATCTTGCCGCTGCCGCCTTCGATCGTCGCGTAGGTCGTGAGCGGCTCGTCGTGCGTCGCGGCAATCGCCACGCCCTTCGCCAGATCGATCGATGAGCCGCCGCCCACCGCGATCAGGCCGTCGCAGCCTTCGCGCTTGTATTGCGCGGCGGCTTGCATGACCATCGCTTCGGTCGGATTCGACGGCGTGTCGTCGAACACCGGCAGCGCGCCGAGCTGCGCGCTCTCGATCACGCGATCGGCAAGCCCCGCCGCCTTCACGCCTTTATCGGTGATGACGAGCGGACGCTTCATCCCGATGCGCGCGCATTCGCTTTGCAGCGTCTGTAGCGCGTCGTAGCCGAGATGAATGTGGGTCAGATAGAAGATGAAGGCCATGGCGTCAGCGTCGATAAAAGAGGTGCGGCCATGTTGAAACCGCACGCCGGAAGTGTCAATCGGGGTTAGATCGACGCCGACAAGGCGCGCACTTCATCGACGAAGCGCTCGACGGTCCCCCGCTGCGTATCCCACGCGCACATCAGACGGCAGCCGCCCGAGCCGATGAACTGATAGAAGCGCCAGCCCTTCGCGCGCAGCGCCGCCGCGACGTGCGCCGGCAACTCCGCGAACACCGCGTTCGATTCGGGCTTGAAGAGCAGCGACACGCCCGGAATGCCGGCGAGGCGCTCGGCCATCAGCGATGCCATCGCGTTCGCGTGACGCGCGTTGCGCAGCCAGACGTCGTCGTCGAGCAGACCGAGCCACGGCGCGGAAATGAAGCGCATCTTCGAGGCGAGTTGCCCGGCCTGCTTCAGGCGATAGGCAAAATCGGCGGCGAGCGCCTTGTCGAAGAACACGACCGCCTCGCCCACCGGCAGACCGTTTTTCGTGCCGCCGAAGCACAGCACATCGACGCCCGCGCGCCACGTGATCTCCGACGGATGCACGTTCAGCGTCGCGACCGCGTTCGCGAAACGCGCGCCGTCCATGTGGATCTTCAGATGCCGCCGCTTGGCGATGGCCGCGATCGCGCGGATCTCCTCGACGGTGTAGACGGTGCCGACTTCCGTCGCCTGCGTAAGCGAGACGACCTTGGGCTTCGGATAGTGGATATCCGAGCGCTTCGTGACGAGTTCCTCGATCGCATCGGGCGTGAGCTTGCCGTTCTCGCCCTTCGCGGTGAGCAGCTTCGAGCCGCCGGAGAAGAATTCGGGGCCGCCGCATTCATCGGTTTCGATATGCGCGAGTTCGTGGCAGATCACCGAGTGATACGACTGACAGAGCGACGCGAGCGCGAGCGAATTCGCCGCCGTGCCGTTGAAGACGAAGAAGACTTCGCAATCGGTCTGGAAGAGGTTGCGGATGCGGTCGCAGACTTGCGTGGTCCACGAATCGTCGCCATAGGCGGGTTCGTGGCCGCTCGTGTTGGCCTGGATCAGCGCTTGGAGCGCTTCCGGGCAGATGCCTGCGTAGTTGTCGGAGGCGAAGTGTTGGATCGGGTCCGTGGGCGCTGTCATGGGGTCGCTGTGATGGCCGGTTTGAACGCGGCGCGCGCGGGCGCTAAGACATCGAACGTCATCGCGCGCGCCGGCAATCGGGCCATTTTAGCGGTTCATCGCCTTCCGAACCGCGTGCGCCTACTTGGTGTTCGGCGCGCTCGCGGCGTTGGCCTGCTGCGCTTCCTGGGCCTTCTTGTCCTTCTTGTTCGCTTCGTGATGGCCGATCGCGCAGCCGCCGATCGCGCCCGCGGTGCCATGTCCGCCCGCGACATGTCCCGCGACGCCGCCGACCGCCGCGCCCTTCAGACAGCCCTTCGCCTGCGCGGCGCCCGTTGCTGCGAGCATCGTCGAAGCCAGAATGATCGATGCGAGTCTGCGATTCATATGTCGTCTCCCTTGTGTTGATGGAACTTCACGGGAAGACGCACGCGCCATACCTGACAGCGTGTAAAGAAAAACGGCCCGATCTTCGTCAGATCGAGCCGTTTTGTCAGAAGCAATGAACGCTTAAAGCTGCTGCTGCACCCATCCGGTCACGCCGGCCAGCGCGGCCGGCAGATTGGCCGGCTCCGTGCCCCCTGCCTGCGCCATGTCGGGACGGCCGCCGCCCTTGCCGCCGACCTGCTGCGCGACGAAATTGACGAGCTCGCCCGCCTTCACCTTTTTCGACGCGTCCGGCGTCACGCCCGCGATCAGGCTGACCTTGCCGCCATCGACCGATGCAAGCACGATCGCCGCGCTCTTGAGCTTGTCCTTGAGCTTGTCGACGGTTTCACGCAGCGTCTTCACGTCCGCGCCTTCGAGTTGCGCGGCGAGCACCTGCACGCCGGAAACATCGACGGCCTTCGAGACGAGTTCGTCGCCCTGGCTCGCCGCCAGCTTCGATTTCAGCGCGCCCAGTTCCTTCTCCAGCGACTTCACGTGCTCCTGAACCTGCGCGATGCGTTGCGTGAGTTCGGACGGTTGCGCCTTCAGCACGCCCGCCGCCGCATTGATGCGCTGATCCAGTTCCTGCACGTAGCGCACGGCGTTGTCGCCGGTGATCGCCTCGACGCGGCGAATGCCCGCCGCGACGCCGCCTTCCATCACGATCTTGAAGAAGCCGATGTCGCCGGTGCGCTGCACGTGCGTACCGCCGCACAGCTCGCGCGAGAAGCCGAGATCGAGCACGCGCACGGTGTCGCCGTATTTCTCGCCGAAGAGCGCCATCGCGCCGCCCTTCACCGCGTCGTCGTACGGCATCACGCGCACGACGCCCGGCGCGTTCGCGATGATCTCGTTGTTGACGATCTGCTCGACGCGACGGATTTCTTCGTCCGACATCGGCGCGTTGTGTGCAAAGTCGAAACGCGTCTTGTCCGCATCGACGAGCGAGCCTTTCTGCTGCACGTGACCGCCGAGCACTTCGCGCAGCGCCTTGTGCATCAAATGCGTGGCCGAGTGATTGCGCGCGGTGCGGGCGCGGCGCACGCCGTCGATTTCCGCCTTCACGACGTCGCCGACCTTGAGCGTGCCCTGCTCGACCGTGCCGTGATGACCGACGACATCGGCCTGCACTTTCAGCGTGTCCGCGACGGCGAAGCGCACGCTTGCGTTCGCGAGCACGCCCTGATCGCCGACCTGGCCGCCCGATTCGGCATAGAACGGCGTGTGATCGAGCACGACGACCGCTTGCTGGCGGTCCTTCACTTCATTGACCGATGCGCCTTCGACGTACAACGCGAGGATTTTCGCGTCGTCGAAGATTTCCTTTTCGTAGCCGTGGAACGTGGACTTCGCGCCCGAGTATTCGAGGCCCGCCGCCAGCTTGAACTTGCCGGCCGCGCGCGCCTGATCGCGCTGACGCGCCATCGCGTCGTCGAACGCGGGTTCGTCGACGGTCACGCCACGCTCGCGGCACACGTCCGCCGTGAGGTCGAGCGGGAAGCCGTAGGTGTCGTGCAGCTTGAACGCGAGTTCGCCGTCCAGTTGCTTCACGCCCTTCTTTTCGAGATCGGCGAGTTCGCCTTCGAGGATCGACATACCGTGCTCGATGGTCTCGAAGAAGCGCTCTTCTTCCTGACGCAGCACGTCGGTCACGCGTTGTTGCGCATCGGTGAGTTCCGGATACGCCGCGCCCATTTCCGCGACGAGATCCGCGACGAGCTTGTGGAAGAACGCGCCCTTCTTGCCGAGCTTGTAGCCGTGACGGATCGCGCGGCGCACGATGCGGCGCAGCACGTAGCCGCGGCCTTCGTTGCCGGGAATGACGCCGTCGACGATCAGGAACGAGCATGCGCGGATGTGGTCCGCGATCACCTTCAGCGAGTTGTTTTCCAGATCCGGCGTGTTCGTTTCGCGCGCCGCGGCCTTGATGAGATTCTGGAACAGGTCGATCTCATAGTTGCTGTGCACGTGCTGCAGCACCGCGGCGAGACGTTCGAGGCCCATGCCGGTATCGACGCACTGCTTGGGCAGCGGCGTCATGTTGCCTTGCGCGTCGCGATTGAACTGCATGAACACGAGATTCCAGATCTCGATGAAGCGGTCGCCGTCTTCTTCGGGCGATCCCGGCGGGCCGCCCCAGATTTCCGGGCCGTGGTCGTAGAACACTTCGGAGCACGGACCGCACGGGCCGGTGTCGGCCATCTGCCAAAAATTGTCCGATGCGTAACGGGCGCCCTTGTTGTCGCCGATGCGGATGATGCGCTCGACCGGCACGCCGATTTCCTTCGCCCAGATATCGAAGGCTTCGT
Source organism: Caballeronia sp. ATUFL_F1_KS4A (assembly GCF_023630905.1). Taxonomy (NCBI): domain Bacteria; kingdom Pseudomonadati; phylum Pseudomonadota; class Betaproteobacteria; order Burkholderiales; family Burkholderiaceae; genus Caballeronia; species Caballeronia sp. ATUFL_F1_KS4A. Next base: position 177,741 of record NZ_JALQEB010000010.1, read on the forward strand.
CGTCTTCCTGATAGACCGTGACCGTGAGTTTTTCCGCCGGCAGGTTGTAGACCTTCGTCAGCAGTTCCCAGCAGTAGTGAATCGCGTCGCGCTTGAAGTAATCGCCGAACGAGAAGTTGCCGAGCATCTCGAAGAACGTGTGATGCCGCGCGGTGTAGCCGACGTTCTCCAGATCGTTGTGCTTGCCGCCCGCGCGCACGCTGCGCTGCGCGGTCGTCGCGCGCGAATACGGACGCGATTCGCTGCCCAGGAACACGTCCTTGAACTGGACCATGCCCGAGTTGGTGAAGAGCAGCGTCGGGTCGTTGCCGGGCACGAGGCTCGACGAACGCACGATCGTATGGCCCTTCGATTCGAAAAACTTCAGGAATTTCTCGCGTATTTCGGCGGCTTTCATAGCGTACGGGGCGTGTCTTCGGTTCTTTGATGGCGCCCGCGGGCAGCTGATTTCGCAGGCTGCCGGCGGAACAAGGGTGATTGTCGATTATACGGGATTCGCCGCGCGCGCCCGGGCGATGCGGACGCCCGCGCTATCGCGCACGCCGCGGTTCTGTGCGACAGTCGCACTCCGGAGACACAACGTAGCGAGACACATCGATGGGAGCCTTGAGCCATATCCGCGTGCTGGACCTGACCCGCGTGCTGGCGGGACCGTGGTGCGCGCAGACGCTCGCCGACTTCGGCGCGGACGTCATCAAGATCGAGCGGCCCGGAACCGGCGACGACACCCGTCACTGGGGCCCGCCCTACCTCAAGACGCCCGAGGGCAACGACACGCACGAAGCCGCGTACTACCTCGCGGCGAACCGCAACAAGCGCTCGGTGACGGTCGATATCGCCACGCCCGAAGGCCAGCAGATCGTGCGCGAGCTGGCCGCGCAAAGCGATGTCGTCCTCGAAAACTACAAGGCCGGGCAACTGAAGAAGTACGGGCTCGACTACGAGTCGCTGAAGGCCGTGAAGCCGGACATCGTCTATTGCTCGGTGACGGGCTTCGGGCAGACGGGGCCGTACGCGTCGCGCGCGGGCTACGATTTCATCGTGCAGGGCATCGGCGGATTCATGAGCATCACCGGCGAGCGCGACGGCCAGCCCGGCGGCGGTCCGCAGAAAGCGGGGGTGGCGATCGCCGATCTGATGACCGGCATGTACGCGACCATCGGCGTGCTCACCGCGCTCGCGCACCGCGACCGCACGGGCGAGGGCCAATACATCGACATGGCGCTGCTCGACGTGCAGGTCGCGATGCTCGCCAACATGAACACGAATTTTCTCGCGAGCGGCAAGCCGCCGGTGCGCTGGGGCAACGCGCATCCGAACATCGTGCCCTATCAGACCTTCCAGACGAGCGATGGCTGGATCATCGTCGCGGTGGGCAACGACGGGCAGTTCCGCAAGTTCGTCGAAGCGGGCGGACGCCCCGAGCTGGCCGACGACGCGCGTTTCGCGGCGAATCCGTCGCGCGTGCGCAACCGCGACATGCTCGTGCCGATTCTCGCGGACATGGTGCGTCTGAAAGGCAAGCACGAATGGATCGCCGAGCTCGAGGCGGCGGGCGTGCCGTGCGGGCCGATCAACGATCTCGGCGAAGTATTCGAGGATCCGCAAGTGCTCGCGCGCAGGATGCAGATCGATCTGCCGCATCCGACGGCCGGCACCGTGAAACTCGTCGCGAGCCCGATCAAGATGAGCGCGACGCCGCCCGAAGCGCGCACGCATCCGCCGCTGCTAGGCGAGCACACGTCGAGCGTGCTGGCCGACGTGCTCGGCTACGACGAAGCGGAAATCGCTCGATTGCGGGAAAAGAAGGCGATCTGAACCCTTATCGAACGCCCGCGCCGATCAGACCGCCCGCCGCCGCGCCCGCGACGGTGCCGATCGGCCCGCCCGTGACCAGATACCCGAGCGCGCCGCCGGCGGCCGCGCCGACGCCCGCGTGAGCCTGCTGACGCGAGACGTTTGCGCAGGCGGCGAGGCTCGATACGAGCGCGGCTGCGGCGGCGAATTTGAGCGTCGTGAGGGCGATCTTCTTCATGATGGGCTTCCTTGTGTTGTCGTTGTGATGTGTTGTGCCTGGCGCTCGAGCGTGCCCCCGGAACCGGCGCGCTCGATGCACGCGAGCCGATCTTAAGAGCCCGCGCGCGCGCCTTTCAACGCGATTTACGTCCCGTTACGGCGGTTACGAGGCGTGCCGCGGCACGTAAACCATGTAACGGAACTCGCGAAACGGCGCGACGGCTGGAACCGCCCGGCGAAACAAAGCGCGAGCGCTTCCTCATACGCCGCCGCGGCCTGCCCCGGACGGTTGCGTAAGGTAGAATCGACCCAATATTCAAGGCCTTCGTACGCGTTTCGAGTTTCATCGAGCGCTTCCCGAACCGATCACGCGCGCGAGCGCATCCGCTGCCACTTTTTCCGCATGAACACCGATCGCAACGACGCTCCGGCGCCATCCAATTTCATTCGCAACATCATCGAAGACGACAACCGCTCCGGCAAATGGTCGCAGCGGGTCGAGACGCGCTTTCCGCCGGAGCCGAACGGCTATCTGCATATCGGCCATGCGAAGAGCATCTGCGTGAACTTCGGCCTCGCCGCGGATTACGGCGGCGTGTGCCATCTGCGCTTCGACGATACGAATCCCGAGAAAGAAAGCGTCGAATACGTCGATTCGATCATCGACGCCGTGAAATGGCTCGGCTTCGACTGGAACAAGAACGGCATCGAGCACCGCTATTTCGCGAGCGACTACTACGACAAGCTGTACGAATACGCCGAAATGCTCATCAAGAAGGGCCAGGCGTACGTCGACAGTCAAACGGCCGAAGAGATGCGCGCGACGCGCGGCTCGGCCACCGAAGCCGGCATCAACTCGCCGTATCGCGATCGTTCGCCCGAAGAAAACCTCGACCTCTTCCGCCGCATGAAGGCGGGCGAGTTCAAGGAAGGCGAGCACGTGCTGCGCGCGAAAATCGACATGGCGTCGCCGAACTTCAACATGCGCGATCCGGTCATCTACCGCATCCGCTTCGCGCATCATTACCGTACCGGCGATACGTGGTGCATCTACCCGATGTACGACTACGCGCACTGCGTGTCGGACGCGATCGAGAACATCACGCACTCGCTCTGCACGCTGGAGTTCGAAGATCATCGGCCGCTCTACGACTGGTTCCTCGCGCAGCTCGCGGACGACGGCGTGTTTCAGCGTCCGCTCCCGCAACAAATCGAGTTCTCGCGCCTGAACCTCACCTACGCGATCACGAGCAAGCGCAAGCTGCTGCAGCTCGTGCAGGACAATCACGTCGACGGCTGGGACGATCCGCGCATGCCGACCATCGTCGGCGTGCGTCGCCGCGGCTTTACGCCGGAAAGCATTCGTTTGATGGTCGAGCGCGTCGGCGTGACGAAGGTCGATTCATGGATCGACATGAGCATTCTCGAAGGCGCACTGCGCGACGATCTCGACGAGAAAGCGCCGCGCGCGATCGCCGTGCTCGATCCGCTGAAGCTCGTCATCGACAACTATCCGGAAGGACGGAGCGAGGAATGCAGCGCGCCGGTGCATCCGCATCATGCGGATCGCGGCGTACGCACGTTCCCGTTCTCGCGCGAATTGTGGATCGAGCGCGAGGACTTTCAGGAAACGCCGCCGAAGGGCTATTTCCGCCTCTTCCCCGGCAACAAGGTGCGTCTGAAGTACGGCTTCATCGTCGAATGCACGGGCGCGGACAAGGACGAGAACGGCAACGTGATCGCCGTGCACTGCAACTACTTCCCGGACAGCAAGTCGGGCACCGAAGGCGCGAACAACTACAAGGTGAAGGGCACGATCCACTGGGTCAGCGCGGCGACCGCTTATGCGGCCGAGGTGCGTCTGTACGACCGTCTGTTCAAGGAACCGCAGCCGGGCGCGGGCGGCGCGGAGTTCCTCGACGCGCTCAATCCGGATTCGAAGCGCGTCGTGAACGCCTATCTCGAACCGAGCGCGCGCGATGCGAACGCCGAAGACCGCTTCCAGTTCGAGCGGCACGGCTACTTCGTCGCGGACCGTGTGGATTCGCAGCCGGGTAAGCCCGTGTTCAACCGCATCGTCAGCCTGCGCGACAGCTGGGGCAAGCCGGCCTGACATCGATGCGACGAGGGCGCCGCGCGGCGCCCTCGTCGTGTCTGGCGGCCCGGCCATACGCCGCTTCCAACGAGGAGAACATGAAGCAGTCGCATTCCTTCGCGCCGCGCCGCACACGGGCCCAACGAAGCGCCGCCCTCGCCTCCGTGCTGCTGTTCGCATCCGCCGGCGCGGGTGCCGCCACGAGCGCCGAACTGGCGACGGCCCAAGCCAGCGTCGATCAGATGCCGCCGTCGGCGACGCTGCGCAAGATCGCCGAGAACGGCGCGATCGTGCTGGGCACGCGCGAATCGTCGGTGCCGTTTTCGTACACGGTGAAGCAGCAGCCAGTGGGCTACTCGTACGACATCGCACTGAAGGTCGTCGACGACATCAGGAAGCGCCTCAAGATGCCGAACCTCGCGGTCAAGAACGTGATGGTCACGTCGGCGAACCGCATCTCTTATGTCGTGAACAATCAGGTCGATCTGGAATGCGGCTCGACCGCGCATGTGGCCGATCGCGATCCGCTCGTCGCGTTCTCGAACAGCTTTTTTCAGTACGGCATCCGCATGGCCGTGAAGAAGAAGTCGGGCATCCGCGATTACGACGATCTCGCGAACAGGACGGTCGTGACGACGGCGGGCACGTCGGACGAGCGCATGCTGCGGCAGATGAGCATCGACAGGAAGCTGAACCTGCGCATCATCAGCGCGCGCGATCATGCGGAGGCGTTCGCCGCGCTGAAGTCGGATCGCGCGGTCGCGTTCGTGATGGACGATCCGCTTCTCTACGGCAAGATCGCGCAGGAAGGCGCGGCGCGCAATGAATACACGGTGACGGGCGCACCGCTCGCGAACGAAGCGTACGGCTGCATGATGAGAAAGGGCGACCCGGTGTTCAAGCGCATCGTCGACGACGTGATCGCCGGCATGCAGCGCTCGGGCGAAGCCACGAAGCTCTACGAGACGTGGTTCATGCGCCCGATTCCGCCCGACGGCATCAACCTGCAATTCCCGATGTCGCCGGAAATGAAGGCGCTCTTCGCCAATCCCAACGACCGCACGATCGACTGATCGCGCCGGTCAAAGCGTCTCGTGCAGTTCGGCGAGCGAGAGCGTGGTCTGAAAGAGCCGCGCGAGACTGCGGCTCGCGAACTGATCGACATCCGCCGGACTGACCCAGCGATACGCATCCATCTCCGGAATCATGGTGCCGTCGCTGTAGCGCGGGAAAAACGATTCGCACACGCAGTTTTCGAGCTGCACTTCCTCGGCGGAAACGCGCACCGCGAACAGATGCAGATCCTTGTCGCGGCGATAGACGAAGCGCCCGAGATCCTTCAGACGTTCAGCGGGCAGCACGATGCCCGTCTCCTCGACGAGCTCGCGCAACGCCGCCTCGCGCGGGTTTTCGCCCGGATCGGCGGCGCCCTTGGGCACGTCCCAGTGCGTGGTTTCGGTCGCGTGACAGAGCAGCACGTCGCCCTGTTCGTTGAGGATGACCACGCCGCACGATACGGTGCGCGCGGTCATCGATCGCTTGCCCGGTTCGTCACTGCTTCTTGAGTTTCCACGTGCCGTCGCTCTGCTTGCATGCGGTCGGGATCCAGGTTTGCGTCTGTCCCTTCGCGTGCGCGACGAGCGTGACCTTGCGGCATTTGAGGCCGCCGGATTCGAAGGTTTCCTGCGGCGTCACCGTTCCGTTGATCGGGACCGTGTTGCCCGTGCCCTCGTTGTTCCAGTCGAGCGATTCGCCGTCCTGCTTCGTGTTGAGCGCGATCTGCGCGGCCTTGTTGAGCGCCTGCAGGTCGCGCTGCTTCATGTAGGTGATCGGCGTGTTGTTCAGGAAGCCGAGATTGGCGGCGGATGCGGTCGCGCTCACGGCGACGAGCGCGGCTGCCGCGATCGTCCGGAGAGAGGCGTGAGCGAACGCTCGATCTCGTATCGGCATGAAGTTTCTCCTCGTTGCATTGGTGTTTCGCCGATGACCGCGCCGGCCGTCGGCTGCAACGAGAATAGCATGAGGCGCGGGCCGCGCCGCCCGCGCTGTCTCAGTTTTGCGCGGACTTCATTTCGTTGATGCCGATGCCCTTTTGCGAGTCCTTGTCCCTCGCCGGATCGTAGCCGTCGGTGAGCGTGCCGAGGAACGCGACGACGTCCTTGATCTCGGCTTCGTCGAGCGCGGGTTTGTCGCCTTTCTTGCGATCGAACGGCGGCTCGGTGTTGACGTTCTCCCAGTACTTCTTCGGCAGGTCGTCGAACTTCTGCACGGCGCCGTTCTTCGACACCGGATAGAACTTTTCCGGATTCGTGTCGCGCTCGACATAGAAACGCACCACGTCTTCCAGACGATGATAGATGCCGTTATGGAAGAAGGTCTTGCGCGTCGCGACGTTGCGCAGCGACGGCGTGCGGAAGATCCCGCAATACTCGTCCATGCCCTTCAGGTCGCGACGCTCGGGACCGCATGCGCCGAGATCGTGGAAATTCGGATTCTTGTTGATCGGCAAGGCGCGGTTGCGCGGCACGCCGATCGCGATCAGGCCGAAGTCGCTGAACTGCGGCGGCGAGCCGTCCTTCGCGCGCTGGCTGATGTGGCACGACGCGCAATTGCCCTTGTTCTCGTCGTTGAAGAGTTGCAGGCCGTGCATTTCGGCGTCGTTGAGCTTCGCGCGGCCGGCGAGGAACGCGTCGTACTTGCTCGTGTACGGATAGAACTTGTCGGGCGATTGCTCGAACGCTTCGAGCGATTCCAGCACCGACGCGAACGCCTTGTCGTCGCTTGCGAAGACATCGGCGCCGAACGCGCGGCGGAAATCATCGGCATAGGACGACGCCTTCACCGCCGCGACGACCTTGCCCGGCGTGCTGCCCATTTCGAACGACGACAGAATCGGGATGCGCGCCTGATCCGATCCGCGATCGACGCGGCCGTCCCACGTCAGGCCGCCGGTCGGTCCGGCATCGACGCTTTCGTCGCCTTCATCGTCGGAATCGTGGAAGTGACGCGTGAAGGCAGGCACCGACTGCAAGTACTTGAGCGACGGCACCGCGCGAAAGCCCGCCTGATGCATGTCGTTGCCGCCGAGCTGCACGGACAGCGCATTCGGCGGCCCGAACGCATGACTCGGGCTATGGCACGACGCGCACGCGAGCTTGCCCGACCCGGACAGCGACGGATCGAAGAAAAGCTTCTCGCCGAGCGAGGTGATCTGCTTCACATGCGCGAATACTTCCGCGCGCGATTGACCGTGCGGCGCCGTGTTGTCCGCGTTGGCCGCATTCACCGTCCTGGCCGCGACGTTCGCCGCGTGCGAATCGCAGCCGCTCATCGCCGCCGACAACGCGGCAAGCGCGATGGAACACAGGACGAACGGCAGGCGCATCGAAGACATGGCGTAGGAGGCGGAATCGAAAGATGCCGAAGCGTATGTCGTCTGCGTGTCTTTCATGTGACAAGCCTCGACGCTTTCACATCGAACCATCTACGCGAAATTTATTAAGCAAACATTACGCAAACGAAAGCGTTATTACATGGTTGCGTCAATTTGCGTTGCGACACTGCGCACGCCGGCGAGCAAAGACTCATTCGACGATGAAGCCGCGCCGTGCGCCGGTCCCCAACACAAGAGAGATCCTCAATGAACAAGAAACTCGTTTGCGCGGTGCCGATCGTGGCCACTGCCGCATTCGGCCTCTACGCATGCGGTGGCGACGACCATCACGACAGCAGCGATATTTCTTCGGTAAAGAACGTCGTCGTGATCTACGCGGAAAATCGCAGCTTCGACAATCTGTACGGGCATTTCCCCGGCGCGAACGGCCTGCAGAACGTAACGGCGGCGAGCGCGCAGCAGCTCGACCGCGACGGCAGCGTTCTGCCGACATTGCCGACGATCTGGACCGGCCTGACGGCGACGGGCGTGACGCCCGCGATCACCGCGGCGATGACGACGAATCTGCCGAACGCGCCGTTCGCCATCGACGATCCGAAGGGCTTCAACATCCAGCTCAACGTCACGACGCGCGATCTGTATCACCGCTTCTACGAGAATCAGATGCAGATCGACGGCGGCAAGAACGACAAGTTCGCCGCGTGGGGCGATTCGGGCGCGCTCGTGATGGGTCACTACGACACGCCGCCGGACAAGCTGCCCCTCTACAAGATCGCGCAGCAATACACGCTCGCGGACAACTTCTTCATGGGCGCGTTCGGCGGCTCGTTCCTGAATCACCAGTGGCTCGTCTGCGCCTGCACGCCGATCTATCCGAACGCGGACAAGAGCGTCGCGGCCGGCTCAATTTCGGCCGTGAATGCCGATGGGGTGTCGCTGAAGCTCAAGACGAATCCGCCGCCTTCGGCGCTCACCGGCTCGGCGGACGCGCAGTTCGTGAACTCGGGCACGCTCACGCCCGACTTCTACGCCGTCAACACGATGCAGCCGCCGTATCAGCCGAGCGGCAACCCGGCGCCCGCAGGCGTCGATCCGGCGCTCGGCGATGCGACCAAGGCCAACACGCTGCCGCCGCAGACGCAGCAGCACATCGGCGATCTGCTGAACAGCGCGGGCGTGAGTTGGGCGTGGTACGGCGGCTCGTGGGCGGCGGCGCTCGCGAACCGCTCGGTCATCAACGGCGCGGTCAACGTCGTGCCTGACTTCCAGACGCATCATCAGCCGTTCAACTACTTCGCCGATCTCGCGCCCGGTACGGCGAACCGCGCGCAACACTTGCTCGACGGCGGCACGAACGGTTCGGAGTTCATCAAGGCGATCGACGCGGGCACGCTGCCGCAAGTCGCGTTCTACAAGCCGCAGGGCAACCTGAACGAGCACGCCGGTTACACGGACGTCGCGCAGGGCGACCAGCACATCGCCGATCTGATCTCGCATCTGCAGAAGAGCCCGCAGTGGAAGAACATGGTCGTCGTCGTGACGTATGACGAAAACGGCGGCTTCTGGGATCACGTCGCGCCGCCGAAGGGCGATCGCTGGGGTCCGGGCACGCGCATTCCGGCGCTCATCATTTCGCCGTACGCGAAGAAGGGCTTCGTCGATCACACGCAGTACGACACCACGTCGATCCTTCGCTTCATCACGAAGCGCTTCAACCTGCCGACGCTGCCGGGCCTCGCCTCGCGCGACGCCGCGCTGGTGGCGAACGGCGCGCCGAAGATGGGCGATCTGACCAACGCGCTCGACTTCTCGCAGTAAGCATCGCGCGCACGCAACAATGACAGGGCCGCGGCTTTCGAAGCCGCGGCCCTTTCTTTTTGCCGACGATCACGCGAGCGCGAAGATCGTCGCCAGATCGCTCGTGCGCGACGCGCCCGCTTGCGCGAGAACGCGCGCTTCCAGTTCGTCGATGTGCGTACGCATCGCAGTTAGCGCGGCATCGAGATCGCCCTGTTCGAGGGCGTCGATGAGTTGCGCGTGTTCATCGGATGAGCAGTTCGACAGCTTCGATGGATCGAAAAGCGCCTTGTAGAGCTCGGTCTTCGCGACGAGCGTCGCGAGAAACGCCTCCACTTCCGGCGCGCCCGCGAGTTCCGCGAGGAGCACATGAAAGTGGCCCGCGAGACGCACGCATTCCGCGACGCTTCCCGCTTTCAGCGCGCGCTGTTCGGCCTTGACGTGAGCGCGCAACGCACGCAACGCCTTCACGCTCAACGCGCCGCACAGCGATGCGACGATGCCCGCCTCCACCACTAGCCGCGCGCGATAAACCTCGCGGATGTCGTCGACGGTCGGCGACGGCACGAACGCGCCGCGATTCGCTTCGAGCGTGAGCTTGCCTTCCGCGCCGAGGCGCGCGAGCACCTTGCGGATCGTGCCGCGCGTGCACTCGAAGGCTGCGGCGAGCTCGCGCTCGACGAGCTGCGCGCCGGGCGCGAGCTTGCCCTGCAAAAGCGCGGACGCGATTGCCGCGTAGACGCGCTCGTCCGCGGAAATGTCCTTCGATGAAGTGTCCTTGCGTGATGCCATGATGCTCGCCGTGCTTGCGATGAATCGCATTGTAGCGAGCGCGCACCGCCGCGTACGAATGCGCCCTATTCGGTTCGTCGTATTTTTGGTTGACCAAAAATAGATAGAATGGTCAACCATTTTCGCACCGAGGATCAGTCACATGAAAGCATCGAACGTCGCGTGGCTCGCGGTGATCGTCGCGATCGGCCTGAATCTGCGGCCGCTGCTCACGTCCGTCAGTCCGCTGATGGGCGTGATTTTGCACGCGACAGGACTGTCGTTTCGCGGGGCGTCGATGCTGACCGGCTTGCCCGTCGTCGCGATGGGCGCGTGCGCGTTCGGCGCGAGCGCGCTGTCACGCTCGGTCGGCAATGCGCGCGGCGTGGCGCTCGGGCTCATCGCGATCGTCGCGGCGTGCGCGGCGCGCCTCGTCGCGGGGAACGCGGTGGCGCTCGTCGCGAGCGCGGCCATCGCGGGCACGGGCGTCGCCGTCATTCAGGCGCTCTTGCCGGGCGTGATGAAGACGCGCTTTCCCGCGCGCCTGCCCTTCGCGATGGGCCTCTATTCCGCATCGATCATGGCGGGCGGCGGGCTCGGCGCGAGCATCACGCCGGCGGTCGCATCGCGCGTGACGTGGCAGGCTGGACTCGCGTTCTGGGCTGTTCCCGCGCTGATGGCGCTCGCGGCGTGGATGATGCTGATGCGCGCCGATGCGTTGCCGCGCGTCGCATCGACGGGCCACGCGAAGCCCGCGCCGTCGCTCTTTCTCAATCGTCGCGCGTGGACGCTCGGGATTTTCTTCGGGCTCGTCAATGGCGGCTATACGAGCCTCGTCGCGTGGATGCCCGCGTATTACCAGCAACTCGGCCGCGGCGTGACCGAAAGCGGCGCGCTGCTGGCGATGCTCACGGCGTTCCAGGCGTCGTCCGCGCTGCTGTTGCCGATGGCGGCGGCGCGTTTCGGACGCGGCAGGGATCGTCGTCCGTGGATCGCGCTCGGCCTCGCCGCGCAACTCGCGGGGTTCGCGCTGTTGCTAGTGGCGCCGCTTGCCGCGCCGCTCGCCGTCGTCGCGTTGCTCGGCGCGGGCCTTGGCGGTGTGTTCGCCCTTTCGCTCGTGCTGACGCTCGATCACGCCGACGATCCCGCGTTGGCCGCGCGGCTCGTCGCGTTCGTGCAGGGCGTGGGGTTCGTGATCGCGGCGATTGCGCCGGTCGTCGCGGGCATCGTGCGCGACGTGAGCGGCGGCTTCTCGATGTCGTGGATGATGCTCGCCGCGAGCCTCGTCGCGATGATCGCGCTCGACGTCGTGTTCGTCCCGCGCGGGTATGCGCGCGCGATGCGGTCCGCGCGGGTCAGCGAACCGCGTGACAGGCGAAGAACTCGTCGAGCAGATCGGTCATCTGCCATACGGGACACGGACGGCGGCAATGTCCGTCGTAGCCCGCTTTCTTGAGATGCGCGATCGGCTCTTCGGGCAGAAAACCGCTCATCGCGATGATGAGGCGAGTGGCGTCGTCATCGGCTTCGCGCAGCGCCCGCACCAGCGCGTAGTTGCCGGAACCTCCGATGCGCGTATCGAGAAAAAGCACATGCGGACGCCATTGCTCGACGATGTTTCTGGCCGATGACACATCCGCCGCAAGCTGCGCCGGAAAGCCCTTCAGCTCGAACAGCGACGCAAGCGATGCGCCGAGCACGCGTTCCGGCAGCGCGAGCAGCACGCGGCGCGATTCCGGTTGCAGGCGCAGCTTCTTGCGATTCCATAGCGAGCATTGCGCCGGGCTGGTTTCGTATGCTCGATTGTTCAAGTCACCCTCTTTCGACGATGCGGTACGCACCGTCACCGTTGTGGCGCACCGCGCGCCACGATGACGCATCGGCGCACCGTCGATGGGCGGCACGTCTGCTTGTACGAGATGGTTAAATTTGTGAAGCGTTGTGTGGCGCGGAGTTGCGGGGATCGGGCGCGCACGCGGGGGAAGGACGGGCAGGAAGCGGGCCAGGCGATGGCGCCTCGCTGCTTGCTTTGCGCGGAGCGCAAAGCAAAAAGCCCGGCCGAAGGAAGACTGGGCTTTTGCCTGTGTGCAGGCCGTTTGGCCCGCCCTACACGACTCGAACGTGTGACCTACGGCTTAGAAGGCCGTTGCTCTATCCAGCTGAGCTAAGGGCGGAGAACCGGAGCGCGCGGCGGAAGCAACGCGAGTAAGACGCGAGACAACCGCGAAAACCGCCGCGAATCAGAAGAGATCGCGATTTTACCTCATTCGCCGCTGCCCTTGTCCCGGCTCGTCACATCGGCTGCGGATGCATCATGAACCAGCCGAGGAAGAAGATTCCCGCGATCACGCAATACACGCCGAACGACGCGAGCTTGCCGTGGCCTTCGAAGTAGCGCATCAGGAAGCGCACGCTCAGATACGCCGCGATGCCCGTCAGCACCCCGCCCAGCACCGAATCGGCGAGTTGTCCCGGCGCGTGAAAGAGCTTCGGCAATTCGAGCGCGCCCGCCGCGAAGATGATCGGCGTGCCGAGCAGGAACGAGAATTCCGCCGCCGCTTCAGCCGTGAGACCCGCGCCCACGCCCGCGATCATCGTCAGGCCGCTGCGCGAAAAGCCCGGAATCAGCGCGCCGATCTGCGCGAGCCCGACCAGAAACGCCTGCCTGAACGTGAGCTTTTCCGGCGCCCGCGTCGCGCGGCTTCGCTGCAGACGGTCACCGAGCCACAGCAGCACGCCGTTGACGATCAGCGCCGCCGCGACGATCCGCAGATCGTGAAAGATGGCCTCGAGCCGCTTCTCGAGCAGCAAGCCGACGATGCCCGTCGGAATCGTGCCGATGATGAGCGCCCACATCATGTGCCCATCGTCGTTCTTGCGTCCGCCGAGCGACGCGAGGAAGCCGCGGATCAGCGCGATCCAGCGTTCACGGAAATACCAGAGCAGCGCGACGGCCGTGCCCAGATGCAGCGCGACGAGAAACGGCAGCAGTTGCGGCGCGTGCTTGTCGATGTGCATGCCGATCAGGCCGGGAACGAGGAGCGTGTGCCCGAGGCTGCTGACAGGAAAGAGCTCGGTTACGCCCTGGAGCACGCTTAAGAAAACGAGAAACCACAAAGTCACGCGTCGGTCCTTTTTCGGGGAAGGTGGAGGACGCGCCGTGCAGTTCCATTCCTCGCGTCACGCGAAGCCAAAGATGCCGGACAGGGAATGTGGAACAGGAAGGATGAGTCGATACGGCGCGCAAACGGGACCGATTATGCCGTCGGCTAAATCGAGCGCCAAGCGCTTACCGCACACAAATTGCGCCGACAGTCAATCGTCGGCAAAACGAAGCATTATCGAAAGTCGATGACAGGCAATACGAAAGCGAGCGCGCCTCCGAACGGGACGCGGACTCGCAATTCGGCGATCGCCCGTCAGGCCTTCAGCTTGTAGAGGAAAAGCGCCGTGCTTGCCCCGAAGAGCCCGAACATCGCGACGCCCATTGCCATCGCCAGATCCATGGTTACTCCTTGTCCGTCTGATTCCCAACACAGGGAGCATATAACAACATATTGCATAAGCCTTGCTTAGTCGCAATTTCCCGCAAAGGGTTTTTCCGGACAGAATTCCAAGGCAGAATCGTCGGGTTGAGCCGCGTCGCTCAGGAGCGTGCGCGGCGTCTCGCCATCCAACGGAGCGCCTGCCATCATGTCACCGGAATCCGACATCATCGAAATCGAGCGCGACGGCGCCGCCATCCAGCTCGCGCCGCACGCGGGCGGACGCCTCATGACCTGGCGCGTCGGCGGCAAGCCCGTCGTGCACTGGCCCGACGCCGCCGACTGGTCCAATCCCGCGAAGATCCGCGGCGGCAATCCGCTGCTCTTTCCGTTTCTCGGACGGCATTTCGTCGATGGCGAAATCGGCAAGTGGCGCGATCCGGAAGGCATCGTGCATGCGCTGCCGACGCACGGCTTCGCGCGCAACCTGCCCTTTTCCCACACGCGCGACGCCGACGGCCACGGCCTGCGCATGACGCTCGTCGACAGCGACGCCACCCGCGACGGCTATCCGTTCGCGTTCCGCTTCGAGGCGGCGTACCGCATCGTCGATGGCCATACGCTCGAAGTCGAGCTGACGACGTCGAATCCGGGCGAGGTCGCGCTGCCCTACTACGCCGGGCATCACTTCTATTTTCATCTGCCGCACGGCCAGCGCGGCGAGAGCAGCGTCGCGCTGCCGCACACCGAACGGCGCCGTCAGCTTCCGGACGGCTCGATCACCGAAGCCGAGCCCGGCCTGCCGCGTTATTCGCTCGCCGATCCGCGCATCGTCGATACGTTTCATTGCCTCACGCGGCAGTCCGACGAACCGGTGCTGTTGAATCTGCCGGGCCTGAAGCGCACGATCGCCTTCGAGTTGCAGCAGCCCGATTCCGTGCCGTGGTACGCGGTCACGACCTGGACCGAATCCGACGCATCGGACTTCTATTGCGTCGAACCGTGGATCGGCCTGCCCGATGCCATCCACAACGGGCGCGGCCTGCGCTGGCTCGCGCCGGGCAAGACGGAGACGGCTTCGCTGCGGCTCGTCGTCGGCGAGCAGGCGTAGGCGAAGCGGCGTCATTCTGTCCGGGGAAACCCGAGACGGTAAAATCCTGCCTTTCGATTCGCCGCGCGGCTGTGCTCGCACTGCTCGCGGCGATGCTTTGCGAGGTCAGGTTTGCAAAAAACAATTCGACGGCTCGTCTGCGCATCGCTCATCGCAGTGTTGGCCGCTTGTGGAACGGGGCCGGTCGCGCCGGGTTTCTATCGTGTAGAGCGTGGAGACACGGTTTCCAAAATCGCGCGCGAGAATCGCACGACGATCGCGAACATCAAGCGCTGGAACGGGCTCGCGAATCCCGACGCCATCGAGGTCGGACAGGTGCTGCGCATCGCGCCGCCTGCGGGCAGCGCGAGCACCGCGGATTCATCGGGTGCGGCGGCAACGGGCAGCGCGAAGAGCGAAGCCGGCGCGCAGGCGTCCTCGCAGAGCAAGGCCGGACCGGGCGTCACGCTCGTGTGGCCGGCGCAGGGCAGCGTCGTTCGCAGCTTCGACGGCAAGAACTCGAAGGGCATCGACATCGCCAATGCGGCGGGCACGCCCGTCGTCGCCTCCGCGAGCGGCAATGTCGTCTACGCCGGCAACGGTCTGCGCGGCTACGGCAACATGCTGATCGTCAAGCATGACGACGATTATCTGACCGCCTACGCCCACAATCGCGTGCTTCTGGTGAAGGAAGGCCAGACCGTGCAGCAGGGCCAGCAAATCGCCGAAATGGGCGACACCGACAGCAATCGCACGATGCTGCATTTCGAAGTGCGCTACATGGGCCGCTCGACGGACCCGGCGCGCTATCTGCCGCCGCGCTGACAGCCGGCGGCCGCTTTAAGGAAGATCGATGAGATTGACGATGAGGATCAACACTGCCGCGCTCGGCGCGGCTCTCGCGCTCACCGGCGCGCTGGCCGGCTGCGCGAGCGGCCCGACGATGACCTATCTGCCTTCGGGCGACACGGGCTTCGCGATCAACTGCAGCGGCGGCGACGCGGCGACGAGCTGGGCGGCCTGCTACAAGCAGGCGGGTGAAACGTGCGGCGCGTATGGTTACGACGTGATTTCGAAGGATGCCGACAACGGCGCGACCGCAGGCGGCACGGTGGGCGGGATCTTCGGCGCGAACATCAAGAACCGTTCGATGGTGATCCGCTGCAAGCAGTAACGCCCGTCAGCGGTCTTTCGGCGCCCACGTGCGCCAATGCCCCGACAACGGATCGATATGCGCGGCAACGCCACGAGCGAAGCGACGGCGAGCGGCGCGACAGCAGCAAAAATCCAGAGCAGATCCATGACAGATACATTTTGCAACAAGTTCGGGCGATGATACCCGAGCGGCAAATGTTTCGTTGGATCAATCCCGCCGATATCGCCAAAACGGGAAGAGTTACGCATTACGGTTTCTTGCATCCCTGCACGAGGCGCGCCTTGCATCCCGTTACGCACGGAAACAAGCGCATACAGCCGTGACGCGCTCGAATTCCTAGACTGGCGGCAGCCCGTGCCGTATCTCCGCGCGAACGGTTGGCGCGGGTCAGAAGCCCCGGTGCGCCCGCATCGGGGCTTCGTCTTTGCGGGGCTTACTGAGGCTTGGCAGGATCGGAGATCATCGACGGCGGCGTCATGTCCGTCGGCACGCCCTTGTAGTCGGGCGGATCTTTCGGTTCGTGCTTTTGATGGCCAGACTCCGCACAGGCGGCGAGACCGAGCGTGAAGAAAACGGCGCAAGCGAAGGCGGAAACAGCGCGCATTGAGACTCCTGGAAGAGCGTAGAAAAGACAAAGGGGTTACAAGCCGTAACTTGTAACCCCTTCGTGTATCGTGGTCGGAGCGAAAGGATTCGAACCTTCGACCCTCTGATCCCAAATCAGATGCGCTACCAGGCTGCGCTACGCTCCGACGAGCCGCAGATTGTAGCGTGCCTGACCCGCGTCCGCAATGCCGAACTCAGGCACGCAACTTTCTGCTGCATCCGAAAGCGAACCTCATCATCCGGAGACAATCGATGAACCTCATTCTCTGGCGACACGCCGAAGCAGAAGATCAGGCGTCGAGCGATCTCGCGCGGCAGCTCACGCCGCGCGGGCGCAAACAGGCGCAAGGCATCGCGAAGTGGCTGAAGGCGCGCATCGACGATAACGCCGTGCTGCTCGCCAGTCCCGCGACGCGCACGATCCAGACGGCCGAAGCCTTCGGCGACCGCTATCGCGTCGTCGACGCGCTCGCGCCCGGCAACGGCGCGCAGGCCGTGCTCGATGCGGCGGGCTGGCCGGACGGCATTGCGGAGACGGTCGTCGTCATCGGGCATCAGCCGACGCTCGGCCGGGTGGCCGCGCTCCTCATGACGGGCCACGAAGCGGATTGGTCGATCAAGAAGTCGGGCATCTGGTGGCTCCAGTCGCGCACGCGCGGCGGCGACGGGCAAAGCGTGCTGCGCGCGGTGATCAATCCGGACCTGCTTCAGGCGTCGTAAGCTCGCGTTCATGCGGATGTCGTTTCATCGAAACGTCATTGCGATGCCATGCGAGCGTCACCGTGCATTACTACATTGGCGAGGACTTGAAGCCACAGCAACGTCCTGTCGAGGAACGCCAATGCAAGAACTGCCGACGCCTTTCCTGCAACTCGGAGCGTCATCGCTCTCGCTCGATTCGCGCCGCCACCTTCCGCGCACGTCGGAAACGAACACGGGCCGCGAGCGCCTGCAAGTCGCGTGGGCGCGCGACGACGACGCCCTGCGCGACGCGCAGCGCCTGCGCTTTCGCGTGTTCTCGGAGGAAATGGGCGCGCGTCTGTCCGGCCCCGCAGGGCTCGACGTCGACGCCTTCGACGCCTATTGCGATCACCTGCTCGTGCGCGATCTCGACACGCTGCAGGTCGTGGGCACGTATCGCGTGCTGCCGCCGCATCAGGCGGCGCGCATCGGGCGTCTCTACGCTGAAAGCGAATTCGACGTGTCGCGCCTCACGCACCTGCGCCCGAAGCTCGTCGAAGTAGGACGCTCGTGCGTGCATCCGGACTATCGCAACGGCGCGGTGATCATGTCGCTGTGGGGCGGCCTCGCCGCGTACATGATGCAAAACGGCTATGAGACGATGCTCGGCTGCGCGAGCGTCGGCATGATCGACGGCGGTCATTACGCCGCGAATCTCTACACGTCGCTACCCGCCGATGCGCTCACCGCCCCTGAGTACCGCGCGTTCCCGCACACGCCGCTGCCCGTCGAGGAGTTGCGCACCGGCGCGAACGTGAGCCCGCCGCCGCTCGTGAAGGGTTATCTGCGGCTCGGCGCGAGGATTTGCGGCGCGCCGGCATGGGATCCGGATTTCAACACCGCCGACTTCCTCACGCTCTTCCGTCTGTCCGATATCAACGCTCGTTACGCGCGGCATTTCATCGGCGACATGCAGGGACGTTGAAGCCCTGAAACGCAAAAGGCCCCGTCGACTCGACGGGGCCTTCGCTTTTCTCACGACGCGAAAATCAGTCGCCCGTATAGACCACGCGATACGGCCGCCCGATCTTCTCCCATTCCATCGCTTCCTGAACGAGGCTGTAGTCGGTGAGCGGATTGTTCGCCACCCACTCGTTCGGCAGATGCACTTCGAAACCGCCACTCGCCTGCCTCACTTCGATGCCGGGCAGCCCGACATCCGTGCGCCGGCGCGACAGCAGCGCGGCGAGCCGCAGGCAAAACAGCAGCGTCCATTCGACGTCGCGCGCCTGCGCGAGCTTGCCGAGCTTGCCGGCGTGGCCGAGCACGAGCGCGGCCAGACGCGCCTGATCGGTGCGGGAAAACCCCGGCATGTCGGCGTTGCTCGCGATATACGCCGAATGCTTGTGATACGCACTGTGCGCGATCGACAGTCCGATCTCGTGCAGCGACGCGGCCCACGCGAGGAACATGCGGTTCTCCTCGCGCACGTCTTCGTCGGGTTCGCCGAGCTGGTCGTAGAAGCTGATCGCCAGTTCGCCGATGCGCTCCGCCTGCGCGGCATCGACGCCATAACGGCGCTTGAAGCCTTCGACCGTCACCGTCCGCATGTCCTGATGCTGCGAGCGTCCGAGCAGGTCGTAGAGCACGCCGAGGCGCAGCGCGGCATCGGTCGTATCGGCATAGTCGATGCCCAGTTCCTCGAACACGCCGAGCATGATCGACAGCCCGCCCGCCAGCACCGGCACGCGATCGGGCTTCAACGCGACGAGCTTCAGCCGGTTCACGTTCTCGGCCTTGATGAGCGCGCGCTTGAGCTTCTCCAGCCCGCCGCGCGAGATGCCGTGCGTGATGCCTTCGTCGTTGAAGCCGTTCGCCTCGATCAGTTCCGCGAGCGCGCGCGCCGTGCCCGACGAGCCGATGGCCTGATCCCAGCCGGTGCCCTTGTATTCGCTCGAAATGATCTGGATCTCGCGTTTGGCGGCGAGTTCGGCCTGCCGCATCGTGTATTCGTCGACGTTGCCGGCCGGGAAAAACTGGCGGCTATGGCTCACGCAGCCGATATAGAGGCTTTCCATGTGGATCGGCGTGTAATGCGATCCGATGATGAATTCCGTCGAGCCGCCGCCGATATCGACCACGAGCCGCTTGCCCGCGCTCGCCGGCACCGAATGCGCGGCGCCCGCGTAGATGAGGCGCGCTTCCTCGCGCCCGGCGATGACTTCGATCGGAAACCCGAGCGCGGCTTCCGCCTCGGCGAGAAAGTCGGGCGCGTTTTTCGCGACGCGCAGCGTGTTGGTGGCGACGGCGCGCACCTGGTCGGGATGGAAATCGCGCAGACGTTCGCCGAAGCGCTTCAGCGCGTCCCAGCCGCGCACCTGCGATGCGCGGTCGAGCATCTTGTCCTTGGAGAGGCCGCCGCCGAGACGTACGGGCTCGCGCAGCGCGTCGACCTGATAGATCTGGCTGCCGGCGGGCGTTTCCTCGACCCGTCCGACGATCAACCGGAAACTGTTCGATCCGAGGTCGACCGCGGCAAGTAGATGGGGATGTGTGACCATCGGATATCCAGAAATCGTGAAGTGGGGGGAAGCACTGTCACAGCGGCGCTGCTGCAGCGCACGAATTCTATTCTATGCCGGGTTGGCGAGCGGGCCTTGCCGTCCCGTTCGGAACCGCGCGTTTGCGCTGGCAACGCTATCCGCAATGTGAGTAGAATTTGTGACATCCGTTATGTCATAAAAAATACATCATACTGTGAGAGCATCCGAGAGTTCCCTTGCCCATCTGATCGAGACACCTTCCCTCCCTCCGATGTCCATACGCTATCCGCTCTTCAACCGCGAACTGGGCATACTAGGTTTCAACGAGCGCGTCCTCGCGCAAGCCGCCGATACGACGGTTCCCCTGTTGGAACGCCTGCGTTTCATCTGCATCACCAGCAGCAATCTCGACGAATTCTTCGAAGTCCGTATGGCGGGTCTGCAAGAGCAGATGCGCGACAACCCCGGCTCGCTCTCGCCGGATGGCATGTCGCTGCAGCACGTCTACGACCTCGTCTCCGAGCGCGCGCAACGGCTCGTGCGCCAGCAATATTCGATGCTGCATGACATCGTGCTGCCGGCGCTCGAAATGGAAGGCATCTATTTTCACGGCGCGGAGGACTGGACGGAGCAGCAGACCGGATGGGCGCGCGACTACTTCTACAACGAACTGCTCCCCGTCCTGACGCCTATCGGGCTCGATCCCGCGCATCCGTTTCCGCGCGTGCTGAACAAGAGCCTGAACTTCGTCGTCGAGCTGGAAGGCACCGATGCCTTCGGCCGTCAGGCGATGATGGGCATCGTGCAGGCACCGCGCGCGCTGCCGCGGCTCGTTCGCATGCCCGAAGCGCTGTCGGGCTATCCGCATGGTTTCGTGCTGCTGAGTTCGTTCATGCAGCACTTCGTGAACGAGCTGTTTCCGCATCTCGTCGTGCGCAGTTGCAATCAGTTTCGCATCACGCGCAACAGCGAGCTTTTCGTCGACGAGGACGAAATCACCAATCTGCGCGTCGCGCTGCAGGGCGAATTGCCGGCGCGGCATCTGGGCAACGCGGTGCGTCTCGAAGTGTCGGCGGAAACGCCGCCGCATCTCGTGCGGCGTCTGCTCGACGAAGGTCAGCTGAGCGAACGCGATCTGTATCGCGTGAACGGGCCGGTGAATCTCGTGCGGCTCATGCAGTTGCCCGAGATGGTCGATCGACCCGATCTCAAGTTCGTGCCGCATATTCCGTCGGTGCCGAAGGCCATCGTGAACACGTCGAATCTTTTCGATGCGATCGATCAGGGCGATATCCTTTTGCATCATCCGTACGAGAGTTTTCAGCCGGTGCTGGAGCTGCTGCTTCAGGCCGCGAAGGATCCGCAGGTCGTCGCGATCAAACAGACGATTTATCGCACGGGCACCGATTCGCCGCTCATGGATGCGCTCATGCAGGCCGCGCGCAATGGCAAGGAAGTGACGGTCGTCGTGGAACTCCTCGCGCGCTTCGATGAAGAGACGAACATCAATTGGGCGTCGCAGCTCGAAGCGGTTGGCGCGCATGTGGTGTATGGCGTCGTCGGCCATAAGTGCCACGCGAAGATGATGCTGATCGTGCGGCGCGTGTCGCAAGGCGGCAAGTTCGTGTTGAAGCGTTATGCCCATTTGGGCACGGGCAACTATCATCCGCGCACGGCGCGTCTTTATACCGACTTCGGTCTGATGACTTCCGATCAGGAAATGTGCGAGGACGTGCATCACGTCTTTCAGCAACTGACGGGCATTGGCGGAGAGATTCCGCTGCATCAGTTATGGCAATCGCCTTTCACGCTGCATGCGAAGCTGATCGATGCGATCCGCGCCGAGGCCGAGCATGCGCGGGCGGGACGGCGTGCGCGCATCGTCGCGAAGATGAATGCCCTGCTCGAGCCTACGGTTATTGCCGCGCTTTACGAGGCTTCGCATGCGGGCGTGAAGATCGATCTGATCGTGCGCGGGGTTTGTTCGTTGAAGCCCGGCGTCGAGGATCTTTCGGAGAACATTACGGTTCGGTCAATCGTCGGGCGCTTTCTCGAGCATCATCGGATTTTTTACTTCTATGCGAATGGCAGGGAAGATGTGTTTTTGTCGAGCGCTGACTGGATGGATCGCAACTTCTTTCGTCGTGTGGAAGTGGCGTTTCCGATTCGCGATAGGCGGTTGAAGCGGCGGGTTATTGCTGAAGGGTTATCGGTTTGTCTTGGCGATAATCAATCGGCTTGGGTCATGCAGAGCGATGGGCATTATCGGAAGCGCCGTCCGGGTAAGTCTATTCGCAACGCGCAGTTAGGGTTGCTGGCTAAGTTTTGTTCTTGATGTTTTTTGCCCTTTTTCGTGCGTGTTTTCTTCTTCGCTGGATTCGGTATTCGTGTCGGGCTTTGTGCTTGTTCGCTTCCGCTTTCGTGGAATCCTGCGTTCGTGTCGGTCTATTAGCACTGCCCCTGTGCGGGGCGGCAGTCACTTTCTTTGCTGCTGCAAAGAAAGTAACCAAAGAAAGCAGCTACTGATACGCCCGCGGTCACGCGCAATTTGGGTAGTTCTCTCGTCCTAGGTGGCACTCGCCTAACGAGTGCCCTCATCACAATCACCGGGCTTGGCTCGCGTACGGTCTGCCACATCGCACCACACAGCCAACTGGTTCAGCACCAAATAGCTCCAGCCCGCTTCGCGGCCGACGGGTGAAGCGGGTCCGCGCGCGCTTCTCTACTAACGTCTCCATCCCACTGCAATCGCCGCCCTTTGGTTTCCCTTGCATACCCAACGGCAGCGCGTAGCGCTGTGCCGAAGCTCTTTCGTGCTGAACCAGCGCGCTCGACGCATTCGGGCGGCAGACCGTGCGCGAGCCAAGCTCGATGGGGCCTATGAGGGCACTCGTTAGGCAGCCCACGAACGACGAGAGGACTACCCAAATTGCGTGTGACCGCGGGCGTATCGGGAGCTGCTTTCTTTGGTTACTTGTATATTGAATCTGGCGTCCGGAAGCTGATCTCTCCCGTTCGCTCGAAGCGGTAGCCCGTTTGTGTTACATGGGCTCACAGCCCGAAAG